>NZ_JBHUAL010000077.1:0-30187 GCF_042789775.1 Kitasatospora sp. NPDC056800
TCAGCCGGACGGGTGTGAGCCAACCGGCCCACACCCGACAACAAGATCAACACCTAGACCAAACGGGTGCCGTACACCGGAATCCTGATAGTCCCCCGCCCGTGCGGGGGCTTGCCGGTCGAGGAGCCCGTTCTTCCGAGCCTCCCCGCGTGGGAAGTCGGCTGGATCGACTTCTCGCGCAGCGGCGATGGGGGGCGGCGAGTCGATCACCGCTCCGCCTGCGGGCGGACCCCGGGGAGCGGAGGGCTTCTGCCCGCCTCGGCCCGCGTCGCGGATGCCGGGCGGCCCCTGCCGTGTCCGGCGGGCCCCCTTCCCCCGGCCGCTCTTCCCGGGCGTCGGGTGCAGCCGGTGGCGACTCCGCAGGGCCGTCGGAGCGGCGGTGTGGGTGCGGGTGCGGGGGTTCCCAGCTGTCGGCCTCAACGGTGGCCGGGCCGCGGCTCAGCGGGGGCCGAGGAGGGTGAGGGCGGCCGGGGGGTGGGCGGGGCGGAGGGCGGTGAGGCGGGTGGTGGTGGCGTGGAGGGTGTCGGGGGTGAGGGCGCGGGGGGCCGGGGCGTCGGGGGCGAGGGTGAGCGGGGGGCGGGTGGCGGCGGCGAGGAGGAAGTTCTGGGCGCCGTCCGGCGGACCGGGGCGGCAGGCGGCGGTGGCGCTGCCCGGGACGGCGTACGGGGCGGTCTGCAGGCCCGTCGTCCGCAGGCCGGACTCGATCTGCCAGAGGCCGTCCAGGTCGCTCCCGGCGCGGACGGCGATCCGGCCGCCGGGGGAGAGCAGCCGGGTGGCGAGGCCGTAGAACTCCTGGGAGTGGAACTTGACCGGTCCGCCGTCGGCCGGTGCCGGGAGGTCGGCGAGCACCACGTCGTACGGTCCGTCCCCGCCGGGGGCGCCCGCGCCGCGCAGCCAGGCCATCGGGTCGGCGGCGGTGGTGCGGACCCGGGGGTCGTCCAGGGAGCGGCCGCCGAGGGCGGCGAGCCCGGGGTCGGTGCGGGCGAGCCGGGGGAGGGCGGGGTCGGCGTCGACCAGCCGGACGGTGCGGACGCCCCGGTGCCGCAGCACTTCCCGCAGGGCGAGTCCGTCGCCGCCGCCGAGCAGCAGGACCCGGGCGTCCGGGCCGGCCGCCATGGCGGGGTGGACGAGGCCCTCGCTGCCCCGGTACTCGTCGGGTCCGCAGACCGCGAGCCGGCCGTCGAGGTAGAGCCGGAGCGGGCCTTCGGCGGGGCCGGTGAGCACGATCTCCTGGTACCGGCTGCGGGTCGCGTAGCGGACCTGGTCGCCGTAGAGGGCGTGCCGGGCGGCGCGTTCGACGGCGTCGGAGCCGGCCGCGGCCGCCGCGAGCACGGCGAGCACCAGCAGGCAGCCGCCCCAGAGCAGCCGTCGTATCCGGGGGGCGGGTTCCTCGCGGAACAGCCAGAGCACCACGGCGGCCCCGGCGACGGCGTTGACGGCGCCGGTGAGCAGTGCTCCGTCGCCGGGCCCGAGGCCGGGCAGGATCAGGAACGGGAAGGCGAGGCCGCCGATCAGGGCGCCCACGTAGTCGGCGGCGAACAGGTCGGCGACGGCCCGGCCGGCGTCCTCGCGCCGGATCCGTTGGATGAGGGTCATCAGCAGGGGGATCTCGGCGCCGATGAGGATGCCGATCAGGCAGGTGAGGCCGACCATGGCGGCCTGGTAGCGGCCGATCCAGGCCCAGCAGGAGTAGAGGGCGAGGACGGAGAGTCCGCCGGTGAGCGCGAGCGCGCACTCGACCAGGGCGAAGGCGGTGGCGGGCCGGCTGGTGAGCCGTTTGGCGAGGAGGGAGCCGAGGCCCATCGCGAAGACCATGACGGAGAGCACGACGGAGGTTTGGGTGACCGTGTCCCCGAGCAGGTAGTCGCCGAGTGCCACGAGTTCGAGCTCGTAGACGAGTCCGCAGGCCGCGCAGACGAACGCGGCCAGCAGGACGGTCAGGCGGGCGAACCGTGGTCGGGAGCGCAGCCGGGGCCGACGGCGGGCGGGCAGGAGTGGGGCGTGGGCTCGCCCGGGCCGGGGTGGGGTGCCGTCGTCGAGGTCCACTCGCGGGCGTGCGGGCGGACCGGCCGGATGGTTGATCACGAACAAACGCTAGGGGACGTGCGGGACGGATGGCTGCGCCCATCCGACGGACAGTGAGCGACGTCGAATTGACGAATCGTTCCTGCGTACGATTCGTAGGCCCGGCTTGGGCGGCCTACGGCCGGACCGGTGTTCCGCTCCGGACTTGGGGGCGGTCATGCCCCGGACACCACCAGCGAGGAGCGGGTGCACACCAGCTGCCCCTCCTGCGGATAGGCGTGCCAGGTGCGCCACAGGAGCCGGTCCGGGCCGCCCTGGGTGACCAGCGCGGTGAAGGCGCTCGGGTCGCCCGGGAAGACCCCGGCGAGGCCCCGGGGGTGCCCCTCGACCAGGGCCAGCAGCTCCTGGGCGCGGGCCGCGAAGTCGTGCGGCGGCAGCGCCTCGATGCGGGCGGCGAACTCGTACTCCCAGCCGCCGATCTGCTTGGCCACCCGGGCCGGCAGCGGGGTGCGGCGGCCGGGCAGGCAGGCGACGGTCTCCAGACATCGGCCGGGGCCCGCGTCGATCACCACCTGGTGGGAGGCGCCCAGCAGGCGCAGCTGGAGGGTGCCGGACGCGCCCGGGCGGCCGCCTCCGTCGAGTCTCAGGTCGCGGACGGCGAGAGCGGGCAGCGGGTCGCCGCCGAGGCACCAGGCGAGGTCACCGGCGCGGGTGTCCGTGTAGGAGGTCTGCAGTGTGGTGAGCATGCTCGGCTCCGCGTTTCAGCTCCGTGCGCGCCCGCCGAGCAGCACCGAGTAGGCCTAGGCGATGGCGAGGCTGTTCGTGGCTGTGCGGCCCTGGGCGCGGCCGACCGTGGAAGGAAGGATTCCGGCTGGAGATTCAGCAGCAGAGAAGCACGAATACGTCGGGCCCGCCGGTGATTTACCCAACTTTGTCAAGCATTCACCGTTTCGAGCACACCTGCTTCCCGGCTCTGATCGAGCCCGTGTACGAGTCTGCACAGCGCGCGCCCCTATCACCGGATTGCGCGCCGTGCGCGCCGGGTGTGCGCTGTTCGGGCGCATCACGCACCGCCGCCCTCCAGGCGCGGGGCGTGGAGGGCGGCGGGAGAGTGCCCGGAGGGTCGGCCAGCGTGCCTCAGTGGTGGCAAACAAGCAAGCCGATCAAGGAAGTTGATGATCCATCAGAACTGGTGTCGGGCTGCGGGCAGTCCTGTTCGAAGGGTGCGGAGAAGGGCGTGAAAGGGGGCGTGCGGCCCCTCACAGGCGCCGCAGGCGGGCGACGGCCTCCTGAAGGACCTCGTCCTTTTTGCAGAAAGTGAAGCGGACCAGGCTACGGCCGGCCTCCACGTCGTCGTAGAACACCGCGTTCGGGATGGCGACGACGCCGCAACGGCCGGGCAGGGCACGGCAGAACTCGATGCCGTCCTTCTCGCCGAGCGGGGTGATGTCGGTGGTGACGAAGTACGTGCCCTCGGAGGTGAAGGCCCGGAAGCCGGCCGCGGTGAGGCCGTCGACCAGCAGGTCGCGCTTGCGCAGCAGGTCGGCGCGGAGGGTGTCGAAGTACGTGTCCGGCAGCCGCAGGGCCTCGGCGACGGCGTACTGGAAGGGGCCGGCGCTGACGTAGGTGAGGTACTGCTTCGCGGTGCGCACGGCCGCCACCAGGTCCGGGCTCGCGGTGACCCAGCCGACCTTCCAGCCGGTGAAGGAGAAGGTCTTGCCGGCCGAGGAGATGCTGACGGTGCGTCCGCGCATGCCGGGCAGGGCGGCGATCGGGTGGTGGGCGGCGCCGAACACCAGGTGCTCGTAGACCTCGTCGGTGGCGACCAGCAGGTCGTGCTCGACGGCGAGTTCGGCGATGGCGGCGAGCTCCTCGGCGGTGAGGACGGTGCCGGTCGGGTTGTGCGGGGTGTTGATCAGCAGCAGCCGGGTGCGCGGGGTGATCAGCGAGCGCAGCTCGTCCAGGTCGGGGCGGAAGGACGGGGCCCGCAGGGTGAGCGGCACCCGGGTGGCGCCGGCCATCGCGATGCAGGCGGCGTACGAGTCGTAGAACGGCTCGAAGGCGATCACCTCGTCGCCCGGCTCCAGGAGGGCCAGCAGGGTGGCGGCGATGGCCTCGGTGGCGCCGGCGGTGACCAGCACCTCGCTGTCCGGGTCGTACGCGAGGCCGTGGAAGCGCTGCTGGTGCTCGGCGATCGCGGTGCGCAGCTCGGGGACGCCGGGGCCGGGCGGGTACTGGTTGCCGCGGCCCTCGCGCAGGGCCCGTACGGCCGCCTCGCGGACCTCCTCGGGCCCGTCGGTGTCCGGGAAGCCCTGGCCGAGGTTGATCGAACCGGTGGCCGTGGCCAGGGCGGACATCTCGGCGAAGACCGTCGTGCCCATCCCGGCCAGTCGGCGGTTCAGCAGTGGCCTGGTACCCATCGGTGGCTCCTCACGGCTCGTTGTCAGGCCATCCTGGGTCAGCCGGGAGCCGGGGACAAGAACGGCCCGCCACCGCCGCGGGGGCGGGTGGCGGGCCGAACGGGCGGTGCGGGGGGTACCGGGGCGGGATCAGGCCTCGTCGGTGCCCTCGGCGCCCTCGCCGTCCTCGCCCTCGATCTCGTTCTGGAGGCCGAGGCGCTCGACGATCCACTGCTCGAAGCCGACCGCGGCCTGGGTCCAGTTGGCGGTGGTGGTGACGAAGTAGTCCAGGTTGACGCCGGCGCCGACGATCATCTGGGCCTCGCCGATCAGGCGGACCACGCCGTCCTCGTGGGTGTGGGTGTAGACCTTGGGCCAGAGGGTCTCGCGGTTCCACTCGTCGATCAGGTCGAGGATCTCGCCCTTCTTCTCCAGCGGGTACGCGCGGTCGTAGAAGGCGCGCACCGCGAAGAGCTCCTTCTGCTCGCCGCGGAACATGTAGTAGACGCGGAAGCCCTCCCAGGGGGCGGTGAGGTCGCCCTCCTCGTCCACGACGTGCTTGAGCTGCATCTGGTCCAGCAGCTGGGTGACCAGGCCCTGGTCCGGGACGATGATCGGCGGCGGGCCGGCCGGCCGCCCGCCCTGGCCGCCGGGCTGGCCGCCCTGGGGGACGCCGAAGGACGGGATGGACGACGGGTCGATGCTCATGGGGGTCCTCATTCCTCAGTGCACGTGGTGGCCGGCAATGAGAGGCCGCCCTTTCCACCTCCCATCCTGCCTCATTCGGGGCTCCGCTCACAGGGGCAGCCGAGGGGCGAGTCGATCTTCGTCCGGCGTTCTTCACGGCGTTCTTCGCGGTGTCGTTCCGGGTGTCCTTCCCGGGTTCTTCCCGGGCTTCCCCCGGGTGTTCCCCGGCGGTTCCGGCAGGGGTGGAGCGGGCGGCCGTCACGGAGGGTGCGCGGGGCGGGGCGGAGGCCGTCCGGAGAGCGCGCGTGAGCCACGTCACGCGCCCGGCGCGCCGGTTCGGCTGCCGTGCGGGCCGGATGCGGTTAGCGTGCGACGGAAATCGCTTCGGTCAAATCCCGGCCCAGCCGGGTGAGTTGAGCTGTCCTGAGGCGGACTGTCCGGAATTGAGGGGGGAACAGGAGTGGGTGGAGCGGCGACGGGGGACGGCGCATCGCTCGGGGCGCTGCTGCGGAGCATCCGGCTGGACCGGGGGATGACGCAGGAGCAGCTGGGCGAGGCGACCGGGCTGAGTGTGCGGTCGATCCGGGACCTGGAACGGGAGGTGTCCTGCCCGCGGGTGTCCACGCTGCGGCTGCTGACCCAGACCTGGAACCTGCCGGACGCCCAGGTGGCCGAACTGCACCGGCTGGCGCGCAGCCGGCGGGACCGGACGCGGCGGCTGCTGCGGCAGGCGGCGGAGTGACGGCGTCCGGCCCGGGGCGCGGAACGGGCCGGGGACGCGGAACGGGCCGTCCCCCGCCGCCGGAGCGGAGGGAACGGCCCGTGCGCCGGACGCCCGGCGGTGCTACTTCTCCAGCGGCCCCCGGCCGCGGACGGTGAGGCGGTCGCCCTCCACGTCCCGCTCGACCACGACGGTGTCCCCGTCGTGCACCGCGCCGGACAGGATCGCCCGGGCCAGCTGGTCGCCGATCGCGGACTGCACCAGCCGGCGCAGCGGGCGGGCGCCGTACGCCGGGTCGTAGCCGGTGAGCGCCAGCCAGTCGCGGGCGGCCTCGGAGACGTCCAGGGTGAGCCGCCGCTCCCGCAGCCGCTCGCCCAGGAGGGCCACCTGGAGGTCGACGATCCGGCTCAGCTCGCCGGTGCCCAGCGGCTCGAAGACCACGATGTCGTCCAGCCGGTTGAGGAACTCCGGCTTGAACGCGGACCGGACGGTGCCCAGCACCAGCTCCCGCTTCTCGGCCTCCGGGGTGGCCGGGTCGACGAGGTACTGCGAGCCCAGGTTGGAGGTGAGGATCAGGATGGCGTTGCGGAAGTCCACCGTGCGGCCCTGGCCGTCGGTGAGCCGCCCGTCGTCCAGCACCTGGAGCAGGACGTCGAAGACCTCCGGGTGCGCCTTCTCCACCTCGTCCAGCAGCACCACGCTGTACGGGCGGCGGCGGACCGCCTCGGTGAGCTGGCCGCCCTCCTCGTAGCCGACGTACCCGGGCGGGGCGCCGACCAGGCGGGAGACCGAGTGCTTCTCGCCGTACTCGCTCATGTCGATCCGGACCATGGCCCGGGCGTCGTCGAACAGGAAGTCGGCCAGGGCCTTGGCGAGTTCGGTCTTGCCGACGCCGGTCGGGCCGAGGAAGAGGAAGGAGCCGGTCGGGCGGTCCGGGTCGGCGATGCCGGAGCGGGTGCGCCGCACCGCGTCCGAGACGGCCTGCACGGCCTCCTTCTGGCCGATCAGGCGGCGGCCCAACTCCTCCTCCATGCGCAGGAGTTTGGCGCTCTCGCCCTCCAGCAGCCGGCCGGCCGGGATGCCCGTCCAGGAGGCGACCACGTCGGCCACGTCGTCCGGGCCGACCTCCTCCTTGACCATCGAGGCGGAGGCGTCCTGGTCGGCGGCCCGCTCCTGGGCGTCGGCGAGCTCCTTCTCGGCGGCCGGGATCTCGGCGTACATCAGCTTGGACGCCCGCTCGAAGTCCCCGTCGCGCTGGGCGCGTTCGAGCGCGCCGTGCAGGTCGTCCAGCCGCCCCTTGAGCTCGCCGACCCGGTTGAGGCTCTTCTTCTCCTGCTCCCAGCGGGCCGTGAGCACGCTCAACTGCTCGTTCCGGTCGGCGAGGTCGCGCCGCAGCCGGGCCAGCCGGTCGACCGAGGCAGGGTCCGACTCCTTCTCCAGGGCCAGCTCCTCCATCCGCAACCGGTCGACCGAGCGCTGGAGTTCGTCGATCTCGACCGGGGAGGAGTCGATCTCCATCCGCAGCCGGGAGGCCGCCTCGTCGACCAGGTCGATCGCCTTGTCGGGCAGGAAGCGGGAGGTGATGTAGCGGTTGGACAGGGTGGCCGCGGCGACCAGGGCGGCGTCCGAGATCTGCACCTTGTGGTGCGCCTCGTACCGGCCCTTGAGGCCGCGCAGGATGGCGATCGAGTCCTCCACGCTGGGCTCGCCGACCAGCACCTGCTGGAAGCGGCGCTCCAGGGCCGGGTCCTTCTCGATCCGCTCGCGGTACTCGTCCAGCGTGGTGGCGCCGACCATCCGCAGCTCGCCGCGGGCCAGCATCGGCTTGAGCATGTTGCCCGCGTCCATCGCGGAGTCCCCGCCGGCGCCCGCGCCGACCATGGTGTGCAGCTCGTCGATGAAGGTGACGACCTGGCCGTCGGAGGCCTTGATGTCGTTCAGGACGGCCTTCAGCCGCTCCTCGAACTCGCCGCGGAACTTGGCGCCCGCGACCATCGCGCTGAGGTCCAGCGAGACCAGCCGCTTGCCGCGCAGCGACTCCGGCACGTCGCCGGCCACGATGCGCTGGGCCAGGCCCTCGACCACGGCGGTCTTGCCGACGCCGGGCTCGCCGATCAGCACCGGGTTGTTCTTGGTCCGGCGGGAGAGCACCTGGACCACCCGGCGGATCTCGTGGTCGCGGCCGATCACCGGGTCGAGCTTGCCGTCCCGGGCGGCCTGGGTGAGGTCGGTGCCGTACTTCTCCAGCGCCTTGTAGGTGCCCTCCGGGTCCGGCGAGGTGACCCGGCCGCTGCCCCGGACGTCCTTGAACGCGGCGAGCAGCGCCTTCGGCGTGGCGCCCTGCTGCACCAGCAGCTCGGCCACCTGCCCGCCCTCGGCGGCCAGGCCGACCATCAGGTGCTCGGTGGAGACGTACTGGTCGTCGAGGTCGCTCGCGCGCTTGCCGGCCTCGGTGAGCACCGCGATGGTGTCCCGGGCGAGCTGCGGCGCGGAGACCGTCGAGCCCATCGCGCTGGGCAGCGCGGCCGCCTGGCGGCGGGCCTCGGCGTCGACCCGGGCGACGTCGGCGCCGACCGCCTCCAGCAGGGGCCGGGCGATGCCCTCGGGCTGCTCCAGCAGGGCGATCAGGATGTGCACCGGCCTGACGTCCGGGTTGCCGGCCGTGCCCGCCTGCCGGATCGCGGCGGACAGGGCGTCCTGCGTCTTGGTGGTGAACTTGCTGGCGTCCACTGCTGGGGGGTCCTCCCTGGTCGTCCTTCACTACTGCTACATACAGCATGCACTAAGTTGAGTCTATTCCGCTCAACCTTTCCCGGACAGGGCTTCTTCAGGCCGGGGGAAGCCGACGTGCCGCCGGACGCCCGACGGGCCGCCGGGTCAGCCCCAGCAGCTCCCGGGCCGGCCCGCTCGGCCGCTGCCCGGCCGGCCAGACCGCGCGCAGCGGCCGCCGCAGGTCCAGTTCCTCCACCAGCGGCACCTCGACCAGCCGCCGGGTGGCCAGCTCCTCCACCACGGCCAGCTCGCTCAGGCAGACCGGCCCCGCCCCGGTCATCGCCGCCGCCTTCAGCGCGGTCGACGAGGCCAGCTCCATCCGGGGCCGCACCGCGCCCCCGTACGGCTTCAGGGCCGCCTCCAGCACCTCCCGGGTGCCCGAGCCGGGCTCGCGCAGCACCAGCGGGACGGCCGCCAGCTCGGCCCCGGTCAGCGGGACGCGGCGGCGCGCCCACGGGTGGCCGGGCGCCACCACGACCACCAGCCGGTCCGCCGCCACCACCGCGCCGGCCAGCCCGGGCGGGGTGGACGGGCCCTCGACGAAGCCGAGGTCGGCGTCCCCGGCCAGGACGTGCCCGGCGACCTCCGCCGAGTTCGCCGTCCGCAGCGTCACCGCGGTGCCCGGGCTGGCCTCGGACAGGCCCAGCAGCCAGCCGGGCATCAGGTACTCGGCGACGGTCAGGCTGGCCACCACCCGCAGCTTGGCGTCCCGCCGCTCGCGCAGCGCGTCGATCCCGGCGTCCAGCGCCTGCGCCGCCTCCACCACCTGCCGGGCCCACTCGACCACCAGCCGGCCCGCCTCGGTCGGCCGGCTGCCCCGGGGCGAGCGGTCCAGCAGCGCGACGCCGATCTGCCGCTCCATGCCCTTGATCCGGGCGCTGGCGGTCGGCTGGCTGACGCCCAGCTCGGCCGCCGCCCGTCCGACGCTGCCCAGCCGGGCCACCGCGAGCAGCAGTTCCAGGGCGCCGAGTTCGGGGACGTGCGAGGAGAGGGGCATAGATCCAGGCTATGCCCCCATAGAAGCCCCGGCGCTACCGGCCGCCGGGCTCTCCGGGCGACGGTGGGAGCATGTCCACTCTGGCCGGTATCCGACCCCTCGCCCGCCCCGCCGCCCGCCGCCGGCCCGACCTCGCCCAGCTCGGCCCCAACTGGTACGCCGCCGTGATGGGCACCGCGATCCTGGCGAACGGCGCCGCCGTCCTGCCGGTGCGGCCGCCCGGGCTGACCGGCTTCGGCGAGGTGCTGTGGGCGCTCGCGCTGGCCGCCCTGCTGGTGCTGGCCGGGGCCCGGCTGGTCCACCTCACCCGGCACCGCGAGGCGGCCCGCGCCCAGCTGCTGGACAACCCGGCGACCGCGGTCTTCTACGGCTGCCCGCCGATGGCGCTGCTCTCGGTCGGACTGGGCACCATGCTGCTCGGCTCCCGGGTCATCGGCACCGGCCCGGCGGTCGCCCTGGACGCGGTGCTGTGGGGCCTCGGCACGATGTACGCGCTGGCCGTGGCCGGCGGCATCCCGTACCTGATGATCACCCGGCACCGGGTCTCCGCCCTGGAGGCCAACCCGACCTGGCTGCTGCCGGTGGTCGCCCCGCTGGTCGCCTCCGCCTGCGGCCCGGCGCTCGTCCCGCGCCTGCCGGCCGGAACGGCCCAGCAGGCCATGCTGTACGGCTGCTGGGCGCTGTTCGGCGTCGGCCTGCTGGCCACCCTGGTGCTGCTGCCGGTGGTGTTCACCGGGCTGTTCCACAGCAGGCTGCCCGCCCTGGCGCTCACCCCCACGCTGTTCCTGGTGCTCGGCCCGCTCGGCCAGTCCGTCACCGCGGTCCACCAGCTCGCCGACGCCGCCCGCCCGGTACTGCCCGCGCTGGCCCCCGCCATGACCGACCTCGCCGAGCTGTACGGCGTGGCGGTGATCGGCGTCGCGATGCTCTGGCTGGCCGTCGCGCTCGCCGCCAACCTGCGGGCCCGGCGGGCCGGGATGCCGTTCGCGATGACCTGGTGGGCGTACACCTTCCCGGTCGGCACCTGCGTCACCGGCGCCTCCGCGCTCGCCCGGCACACCGGCTTCGCGGGCTTCAGCGCGCTGGCCGTCGGCCTCTACCTGCTGCTGGCGTCCGCCTGGGTGCTCGCCGCGGGCGGCACCGCGGCCGGGCTCGCGCGGGGGCGGCTGCTGGCCCGCTGAGAAGCCCGTCGCCCGGGGCGGCCGTCCGCATGGTGCGGGGCCCGTCCCCGCGCGCGGACGGTACGGCTCAGGAGCACGCCGCCGATGCAGGAACGTGCACGGCCGGGACGACCGCGCACAGCCGCCCGGCGGAAGTGCCGGTCGGCGCCGACTCCCCTTCCAGGCCCGGGTTCCCACCGGAATCCGCCCCACCGCCCGAACCGCCCGCGGCCGCCCCCGGATGCAGATAGCTGCAATTGCGCGAACATGCACTCGGGCGGCACTTGTTCACCGGCCGTCACGCTGTGAGGGTGGAGGCACGCCAAGTCGTCCAGGCAACCGCAGCCTGATGGTGGCGACTCGCTCTTCGAAACTGACCGCAGGTGCGACAACCCGCACCGGTGGAACGGGGGGGAAGGGCGCCGGCCGGGACCATGTGTGGTGATGGCCTCCCGGCCGGACCCGTCGAGGCGTTGCTGCTCCGCCTCGACGGGAGCGCCTTGGCATTGGCGTACCGATGGCGGCCCCCGGACGACCCGGCGTGCGACGGCACCCGGGCCCGGGGGTCCGCCGTCCCACCCGGTACCGTGACCGCCTGATCCATGATCACGCCGTACCGCCCACCGGCACCGTGAGCCCGCCCGGCCCACCGGTGCCGCGGCCCGCGCGGCGAGGAACAGGGGCAGCACCAGGGGAGAGGCGTCCGGCAGGGAGAGTGCGACGTGACGGCGGAACCGGCGGTCACACCGCAGCAGGGACCGGTGGGCGAGGAGCCCGACGAGGCCGCCCGGCAGCTCTACCTGGCCATCATCGCCGAGGGCGGCCGCGTCCCCACCGGCGAGGTCGCGGACGCCGACCGGGGCGCGCTCCAACAGCTCATCGACATCGGCCTGTTGATGGTCAACCGGATGGACCGCTGCTACACCGCCGTCAGCCCGCGCTCGGTCAGCGACCGCCTCGGCGCCGAACTGCGCAGCGAGGCCACCCGGCTGCTGGTCCGCGCGGAGAACCTCCCGGGCGCCCTCGACGGCCTCACCCGGGCCTACGACGCGATGCCCCGGCCGACCGACCGGGCCGGCGGCGCCGTCCACGTCGAGGGGCACGTCCACATCCGCCAGCGGATCTCCCAACTGGTCTCCGACTGCCGCTCCGAGGTCCTCACCGCGCAACCCGGCCACCGGCCCGCCGACACCCTCCAGGTCGCCCTCCTCCAGGACGTCCAACTGCTCCGGCGCGGCTGCTCGCTGCGCACCATCTACCAGCCGGTCGCCCTCGCCGACCCGCCCGCCCTCGCCTACGCCGAGGAGGTCACCCGGCACGGCTCGCTCATCCGGGTGCTCGACGAGCCCTTCCAGCGGCTGATCGTCTTCGACCGGACCGTCGCCGTGATCTCCGCCAACGACGACAACAGCACCGCCGCCTTCATCACCGACCCGGCCACCATCACCTACCTGGTCGGCACCTTCGAACGCGACTGGGCCCGCGCCGACACCGCCGGCGCCGCCGCCCCCGGCCAGACACCCGCCCGCACCATCCCCGACCGGGTCGGCCGGCTGCTCGCCCGCGGCCTCACCCAGCGCGCCGTCGCCACCCGGCTGGGCCTGAGCGAACGCACCGTCGCCGCCCACATCTCCCGGCTGCGCGACCGCTACGGCGCCCAGACCCTCTTCCAACTCGGCTGGCTGATGCGAGGCTCCCGCGATGACCGATGAGCCGAGCCCGGCCGAGCGGGCGCTCTACCTCACCGCCGTCCGGGGCGGCGGCCGACTGCGCCCCGAGGACCTCGCCCCCGCCGACCGCCCCACCCTGGCCGCCCTCGTCGCCCGCGGCCTGCTCACCCCCACCGCCACCGGCTGGACCGCCGCCAGCCCGCGCGCCCTCGGCGACCGGATCGGCCTCGAACTGCGCACCCGCGCCCTCCGCCTGCTACGGCACGCCGAGCGCCTCCCGGGCACCCTCGGGCCACTGGCCCGCGCCTACGACGCCGCCCGCCACCCGGGCGTCGACCTCCCGGCTGTCCACCCCGGTACGGGCGATCCCGGTACCGGCGATCCCGCGGCCGGCACCGTCGACGACGCCGCCGAGGTCCGCCGGCGGGTCGGCGAACTCGTCTCGGAATGCCGGGAGGAGGTCCTCGCCGCCCAGCCCGGACCGCGTCCCCTCGAAGCCCTCCGGATGGCCGTCGCCCAGGACCTCTCGCTGCTCCGCCGCGGCTGCTCGCTGCGCACCGTCTACCAGCCGGTCACCCTCGCCGACCCCGCCGCACGGAGCCAGGTCGCGCTGCGCACCGGGCACGGCGCCCAGGTCCGCGTCCTCGCCGAACCGTACGAGCGGGTACTGGTCTTCGACCGCGCGGTGGCCGTCATCCCCGCCGACGTGGACCGCAACCGGGCCGCCTTCCTCACCGACCCCACCACCGTCGCCTACCTGGTCGCCCAGTTCGAACGCGACTGGGCCCGCGCCACCCCCGCCGACCGCCACCTCGACCCGCCGTCCGTCACCACCGTCCGGATCGGCCGGCTGCTCGCCCGAGGCCTCACCCAACGGGCCGTCGCCACCCGGCTCGGCGTGAGCGAACGCACCGTCGCCGCCCACATCTCCCGGCTGCGCGACCGCTACGGCGCCCAGACCCTCTTCCAACTCGGCTGGCTGATGCGAGGCTCCCGCGATGACCGATGAGCCGAGCCCGGCCGAGCGGGCGCTCTACCTCACCGCCGTCCGGGGCGGCGGCCGACTGCGCCCCGAGGACCTCGCCCCCGCCGACCGCCCCACCCTGGCCGCCCTCGTCGCCCGCGGCCTGCTCACCCCCACCGCCACCGGCTGGACCGCCGCCAGCCCGCGCGCCCTCGGCGACCGGATCGGCCTCGAACTGCGCACCCGCGCCCTCCGCCTGCTACGGCACGCCGAGCGCCTCCCGGGCACCCTCGGGCCACTGGCCCGCGCCTACGACGCCGCCCGCCACCCGGGCGTCGACCTCCCGGCTGTCCACCCCGGTACGGGCGATCCCGGTACCGGCGATCCCGCGGCCGGCACCGTCGACGACGCCGCCGAGGTCCGCCGGCGGGTCGGCGAACTCGTCTCGGAATGCCGGGAGGAGGTCCTCGCCGCCCAGCCCGGACCGCGTCCCCTCGAAGCCCTCCGGATGGCCGTCGCCCAGGACCTCTCGCTGCTCCGCCGCGGCTGCTCGCTGCGCACCGTCTACCAGCCGGTCACCCTCGCCGACCCCGCCGCACGGAGCCAGGTCGCGCTGCGCACCGGGCACGGCGCCCAGGTCCGCGTCCTCGCCGAACCGTACGAGCGGGTACTGGTCTTCGACCGCGCGGTGGCCGTCATCCCCGCCGACGAGGACCGCAACCGGGCCGCCTTCCTCACCGACCCCACCACCGTCGCCTACCTGGTCGCCCAGTTCGAACGCGACTGGGCCCGCGCCACCCCCGCCGACCGCCACCTCGACCCGCCGTCCGTCACCACCGTCCGGATCGGCCGGCTGCTCGCCCGAGGCCTCACCCAACGGGCCGTCGCCACCCGGCTCGGCGTGAGCGAACGCACCGTCGCCGCCCACATCTCCCGGCTGCGCGACCGCTACGGCGCCCACAGCCTCTTCCACCTCGGCTGGCAGCTCCGCGGAGAACACCATGACTGACACCCCCGCCACCCCGCTCTCCGCCGCCCTCCCGGACGCCGCCGCCCGCGCCCTCTACCTCGCCGTCCTGCGCGAGGGCGGCCGGGTCCGGTCGGCCGAGGTCGGCGCGGAAGACGGGCCTGCGCTCCGACGGCTGGTGGAACTCGGGCTGCTGGTGCCGCAGTTGCAGGACGCGGCGTACGGCGCGGTCGACCCGCGGGCTGCCACGGAGCGGATCGGCACCGAGATCCGCCGACAGAGCGCCCGCCTGCTCGTGGAGGCCGAGCAACTGCCCGAGCTGATGGGCGAACTGACCCGCGCCTACGACGCGACCCCGAAACGGCGGAGCGGCACGGCCGGAGTCCGCTACCTCACGGCGAAGGAGGACATCCGGCACGAACTGGAACTGCTGGCCCAGGAGTTCCCCGACGAGACGATGACCGCCCAGCCCGGCGGCCCCCGTCCCGCCGAACTGCTACCCGACTCCCTCGACCGCGCCCGCCGCGTCCACGAGCGCGGTGGCACCGTGCGCTCGCTCTACGAGGCCTCGGCCAGACTGGACCCGCCGACCGTCCGCTTCGCCGCCGAGGTCGCCCTGCTCGGCTGCACCACCCGGATCCTCGCCGTCCCGTTCACACGCTTCCTGGTCTTCGACCGCACCGTGGCCGTCATCCCGGCCGCTCCCGATCACACCAGCGCCGCCGTGGTCGACGACCCGGCGATGGTGTCCTTCGTGGTGGACGCCTTCGAGCAGCTCTGGCAGCGCGCCGAGGGAGTCAACTGGGCTGCCCTGGCCGCCGGTTCCGCCGACTCGCCCAGCCATCAGCAGATCGCCCGACTGCTCGCCCAGGGCCTCACCCAGCGCGCGATCGCCACCCGCCTGGGCCTGGGCGAACGGACCGTGGCCGGCCACATCGCCCGGCTGCGGGAGCAGTACGACGCCGAGACACTGTTCCAGCTGGGCTGGCAGATGCGGGGGGAGCGGCTGTGACCGACACCGGATTCGCCCTGCCCGACGACACCGCCCGCACCCTCTACCTGGCCATACTGCGCGATGGCGGCCGGATCCGGATCGCGGACGTGGCGGAGGAGGACGCGCAGACCGTCCAGACCCTGATGGACCTGGGGCTACTGAAGCCGTACGTCCTGGACGGCTCGCTCAGCGCAGTGGACCCGCGCTCGGTCACGGCCCGGATCGGCGCCGACCTGCGGGCGGCCGGCACGCGTCTGCTGACACGGGCCGAAGAACTCCCGGACGTGTTCGGCGACCTCACCGTCGCCTATGACGCGGCGTCCCGCCGCCGCGACCGCTCCGGGAGCACCCGGGTCGTCGAGGGCATGGAGAACATCCGGCACCAGGTCTCCCAACTCTCCGAGGAGCTCCGCCACGAGGCACTCTGCGCCCACCCCGGCGGCGCCCGGCCGGTGGACGCCGCCGACGACACCGTGAACCACGCCCGCCGCTTCCTGGAGACGGGCGGTTCGATCCGCACCCTCTACCAGTCCGCGGCCCGTCTCGACGCCTCGACCGTCCGACTGGCTGCCCGGCTGACCGGGATCGGCTGCCACATCAGGGTCGCGGCGTTCTCGTTCCCCAAGATGCTGATCTTCGACCGCACCGTGGCGGTGGTCGCCGCCGCACCGGGGGTAACCAGCGCGGCCGTCATCGACGACCCGGCCGTGGTCGACTTCCTGGTGCGGACCTTCGAACTGCACTGGCAGGACGCCGAGGGCGTCAACTGGGCCTCCCTGGCATCCGGTTCCAGCGAGCCGTCCGTGCCCGAGCAGGTCGGCCGGCTGCTCGCCCGCGGCCTCACCCAGCGGGCGATCGCCACCCGCCTGGGCCTGGGCGAGCGGACGGTCGCGGCCCACATCGCCCGGCTGCGGGATCAGTACGACGCCGAGACGCTGTTCCAACTGGGCTGGCAGATGCGGGGAGCCCACGATGCCTGACGCCGACCTGCCGGACGCCGCCGCCCGGGAGCTCTACCGGGAGATCCTCAGGGACGGCGGCCGCCTCCACGTCGCCGACATCCGTCCCGAGGACGAGCCGACGGTCAGACAACTCGCCGACCTGGGACTCCTGCTCCTCCATGCCACGGACGGCTTCTACACCTCGATCAACCCCCGGGCCGTGGGCGAACGCCTGGGTACCGAACTGCGGGAGGAGAGTTCCCGCCTGCTCGCCAAGGCCGCTCTCATTCCGGATCTGCTGGAGGACCTCACCCAGGCCTACGACGCGGCACCACGTCGGACGGAACCGGCGGGCGGGGTGCGGAGGGTGGCGGGCATGGTGGAGATCCGGCACCTGGTCGCCCGGCTCATCAAGGACTATCCGCACGAATGCCTGACCGCCCAGCCGGGCAGGTTCCAGCCGCCCGCGCAGCGGGGGGACGGTCTGGCCCATACGCTCCGCTACATCGAGCGCGGTGGCTCGGTGCGTACGATCTACCAACCGCAGGCCCGACTGGACGGGGACCAGGTCGAGTTCGCGGCGGAGTCCACGAGGATCGGCTCGCGGATCCGCGTCCTCGACGCCGCCTTCAGCCGGACGCTCATCTTCGACCGCACCGTCGCCGTGATCCCGGCGACCCCTGACAACAAGGTCGCCGCCGTGGTGGAGGATCCCGCGGTGGTCGCGTACGTGGTCGACGTCTTCGAGCAGCGTTGGCAGCAGGCCGATGTCGTGGACTGGGCCGCACTGGCCGCCGGTTCGGTGGCGCCGGCCGCCCACGAGCAGGTCGGGCGGCTGCTCGCCCGCGGCCTCACGCAGCGGGCGATCGCCAGCCGGTTGGGGCTGAGCGAACGCACCGTCGCCGGTCACATCGCCCGGCTGCGTGAGCTGTACGACGCGGAGACGCTGTTCCAGTTGGGCTGGCAGATGCGGGGAGCCCGGGCGGGGGAGCCCGGTGGGTAGCCGCTGCTCAGCCGGTGGCGGCGCCGGTCGGCCAGTAGCCGGGGACGGCGGGCTGCTGCCGGGGGACGTTGAACTGCTCGCCGGGGGCGGTCCAGAAGCCCTCGCGCAGGGAGAGCGCCATGCCGGCCCAGTCGAGCGCGGTCTCGACCGTGTGGTTGAGGGCCTCCTGCGACCAGGTGTCGTCGAAGACCAGCGGGAGGACGGGGGCGACCTGCTCGATGGTGGCGATCAGCGGGTTGTGGGTGATGGCCTCGTCGACCAGGAGGACGATCGGCTTGCGCAGCGCGGACGCCCAGCCGAGCTCCAGGCTCACGCCGGCCGAGAGCGGGGCGCCGACGTAGGCGAACACGAGGTCCGCGGACTGGAGGGCGCGGAAGTCGGAGGGGACGCGGGGCTCCGGCGCGCGGCCGGAGATGGTCCAGGCGTCGCTGTGGTGCGCGCTGTACACGGCGGCACCGCTGCGGAGGAGGGTGGTGCGGAGCGTCGTCAGCCGCGTCCGGCTGGCGAGGGTCACCACGCTGTCGGCCGGCCCGGTCAGTCGCATCAGCGGGGCGGCCAGGAACACACGTGCACGCCGACCCTCAGGGGCCTGGCTGTCGTGGTGACGCAGGTAGGGCTCGGTCATGTCGACTCCGGGGAAAGGCCGACCGGGGGAGTGAGAGTCGGCGACGCGTTGGCTGTGGGCTGCTCTGTGTGGTGATGCCGCTGGTGAACGACTTAGCATTTGACGGTACATTGGCAAGATGTGGTGTCTTGCCGGACCATTGGGAGCGAACTGATCGTCCATCGCCGGGCGGCGTCGCGTCCAGGGTTGGCCTGTGTCATCTGGACGCCTGGCAGGGAGATGACGCACACTCTGCGGCAGGCCAGGTGACAGCTTCTCTATCGTGCGGCACTATGTGAGCCGTTATCCTGGCTTGAAACTTCCAGTGGCGATTCCCGAGGGAGAGAGTGGGGGCGTGCCTACCATGCGCCGATTTGTCCGCAAGGTTGTGCTTTCGTTGGCCGTCGCGGCTGCTGTGGTTGGCGTTGGCTGCCTCGCGGACGCTGTCGATTCTCATGGGACAGGCGCTACGGAAGCTGCTGTGACCCTTGCCGACGACATCGCCTGGACCTGAGTGCGGCCCTGTTCGCCCCGGCCATGCCGGAATCCCGGAACATTCTCCGGTCTGTCCGTAGTGGGCGGTGATTCAGTCGATCGGCCCCTGTGCCTTGCGGCCGAGAACGTATCCGAGCTGGAACAGTGAGTCGACCTTGTAGTCGTCCCGCATCTCGGCTATATGTCTGGCCAGCGTTCGCTCGCTGATTCCCAGGCGTCGTGCGATGACCCGGTGATTGGTGCCCTCTAGCATCTGGTCAATAATCGTCTGGCGCAGGCGGGACACCACCTGTTGTGGCACTGTGCGGTCGCCCTCGAATTCCAGCGCGCGGCTCCAGCAGCGCTCGAATACCTCTTCGACGAGATAGCTGACGACTGCGGGGTCGTAGATGAAGGCCGCGAGGCTCATGTCATCGGCGATCGGGATCACGGCCACGCGCCGATCCATCACTATCAGTCGCGTGTAGGGCTCGTCGAGAGTCCGGTACTGCCCACCAGCACGTGCGAGTGTGGCCACGTAATCCCTGGTCGGCTGATGGTACCGGGTGCTGGCGTGGTAAATCGTCCGCATCGTCGTGCCACTGCGGAGGGTGTTCAGGTCCTGCTCGACCATGACCGAGAGAACGTCCGGCGGCCGAGGGCCGCCAGGCTGGAGCGCCAGGGCTTCCTCCATGGAAACCCTGTACTGCTGTACTCGCTGATGAATTAGGGCCTTCCCTCGCACATATTCGATCGACCCTCCCTGCTGTTTCGGGGCGTGGAATTCCTGTGCGAGTTCCTGGAGTTCGGACGGGAGTGAAACGGCCCGCGAGAGGAGATCCAGTGCTTGGCGTTGCCACGAATGGCTGAGGCTTGTCGAGAGCTGGGTGGGATCGGCCGCTATGAAATCGCTCGGATCGTCGGTGTCGGGTACGAGGAGGCCAATTCCGACCAACTCGTCCCGAGCGGCATCGGCCCGCCCGGGATCGGATCCTGACGGCAGATGACCGTCTCCTCGGATGACGGCCAGATATAGCTCTCGGGCCTCGGCCGACAGGACGGGTGAGCCAGCGGCAACGGGCTGCTCTCGTTCACTCATCTGCGGCTCCTTGCCGTTACCGTGACGCCTGTGTCCCATCAGCGCCGCCGCTGAGTCACGTTTCAGCATGCCAGACCTGATGAGTCCGATGAAGACGAAATGTGACTGCACTCTCTCACCACACGGCAGCCGCCGGCACCCCCCGAGAGGAGGGGCCGGCGGCCGGTGGGTGCCCGGTCAGCGCTTGGGGCGCCAGACGACGAGGGCGCTGGACTGCGGGGTGGGGGGCTGGTACGGGACGAGGTCGCGGCGGTAGGAGGCGTGGACGGCGGCCTCGCGCTGCTGGAGGGCGGTGGCGGCGCCTTCCAGGGAGTCGACCAGTTCCGTGACGCGGGACTGGAGGGCGGTGACCTGGTTCTCCAGCTCGATGATCCGCTTGATGCCCGCCAGGTTGATGCCCTCGTCCTGGGAGAGCCGCTGGACCTCGCGCAGCTGCTGGATGTCGCGTGCGGAGTAGCGGCGGCCGCGGCCGGCGGTGCGGTCGGGGCAGACCAGGCCGAGGCGGTCGTACTGGCGCAGGGTCTGCGGGTGCAGGCCGGACAGTTCGGCGGCCACGGAGATGACGTACACCGGGGTGTCCTCGGTGAGGACGTACGCCGGCGGGGCGGTGGCGGCGCGGCGGGTGCGGCGGGGGCCGGCGCCGGGCAGGCCTTCGCCGAGGCCGGGGCCGATCGGGGTGTCGGGGTCGATCGGGTTCATCGGGGACATCTGGTCGTCACGCTCCCTTCGCCGCCCGGAAGAGGGCGGCGCGCGGATCGTCGGAGGCGGTGGCCTCGCGGTACTGCTCGAGGGCGTTCAGCGCGTCGCCGGTGACGTGCTGCGGCACCACGACCTCGACGGTGACGAGGAGGTCGCCGCGGGTGCCGTCCTTGCGGGTGGCGCCCTTGCCGCGGGCGCGCATGGTGAGGCCGTTGGCGCTGCCCGGGGGCAGCTTGAGCTTCACGGCGGGGCCGTTCAGCGTGGGCACCTCGATGGTGGCGCCGAGCGTGGCCTCGGGGAAGGTGACCGGCACGGTGACGGTGAGGTTGTCGCCCTTGCGGCCGAAGACGGGGTGGGGGTCGACGTGCACGGTGACGTAGAGGTCGCCGGGCTGTCCGCCGCGCTCGCCCTGTGCGCCCTTGCCCTTGAGCCGGATGCGCTGGTCGGCCTGGACGCCGGCCGGGATGCGGACCTGCATGGTGCGGGCCGAGCTGGCCCGGCCGCTGCCGTGGCAGTCGGTGCACGGGTCGTCGACGATCATGCCCCGGCCGCGGCAGTCCTTGCACGGCTCGGAGAGCGCGAAGGCGCCCTGGCCGCGGCTGACGGTGCCCGCGCCGACGCAGGTCGGGCAGACCCGCGGGGTGGTGCCGGTCTTGGCGCCGGTGCCGTTGCAGCTGCGGCAGGGGGCCTGGCTGGTCATCCGCAGCGGGACGGTCGCGCCGTCCACCGCCTCCTCGAAGGAGAGCGTCACCTCGGTCTCGACGTCGGCGCCGCGCCGGGGCTGGGCCTGCCGGGTGCCGCCGCGGTTGAAGAGGCCGCCGAAGACGTCGCCGATGCCGCCCCCGCTGCCGGCGCCGCCCTGGCTGCCGCTGAAGAGGTCGCCGAAGTCGAAGCTGTAGCTGCCGGTGCCGCCGGGGCCGCCGCCGGCCCGGAAGCCGCCGTTGGCGAAGAGGCTGCGGGCCTCGTCGTACTCCTTGCGGCGCTTCTCGTCGGAGAGGACGTCGTACGCCTCGGAGATGTCCTTGAACCGCTCCTCGGCCTTGGCGTCACCCTTGTTGGCGTCGGGGTGGAACTCGCGCGCGAGCTTGCGGTAGGTCTTCTTGATCTCGGTGGCGGTGGCGTCCTTGGGCACGCCGAGGACCTTGTAGTAGTCCTTCTCGACAAAGTCCTTGCCACTCATGGCGTACGCCACCTCCCGATGTCCATCGTCACTGAGCTGTCAACAGCGGCTGCGAGCACGACTGCTGACAGCGCGCTGCGGAGCCGGCCGCCGTACTGGCCGGCGTACGACTCCGCAGCGCACTGGTTGTCACCCGTCACAGGTTGTCAGCTGTCCGAGCCACCGTCGGACTTGTCCGCGTCGGCGGACTTGGCCTCGGCGTCCGTGGACGCCTGGCTGCCGGGCTGGGGCTCGGCGACGGCCACCATCGCCGGGCGGATGATCCGCTCGCCGATGCGGTAGCCGGGCTGGAGGACCTGGACACAGGTGTCCTCGGTGACGTCCGAGGAGTAGCTGTGCATCAGCGCCTCGTGCATGGTCGGGTCGAAGGGCTCGCCCTCCTTGCCGAACTGCTGCAGGCCCAGCTTGGCGACGACCGTCTCCAGCGACTCGGCGACGGACTTGAAGCCGCCGGTGACCTCGCCGTGCTCGCGGGCGCGGCCGATGTCGTCCAGGACCGGGATCAGCGACTCCAGGATGTTGGAGACGGCGATCTCGCGGACGGTCAGCCGGTCGCGCTCGACCCGCTTGCGGTAGTTCTGGTACTCGGCCTGGAGGCGCTGCAGGTCACCGGTGCGCTCGGCGAGCTCGCGCTTGGCGGCGGCGAGACCCTCCGAACCGGACTCCCCGCTGCCGGCCGCGGCGGCCTCCTCGGCAGCCTTGATCACGGCCTCTTCGGCGGCGGAGTCGTCGCCGGGCTTGCCGCCCTGCGGCTTGTCCGTCATGCCGCACCGCCCTTGGGCTTCTCGTCGTCCACGATCTCGGCGTCGACGACGTCGTCGTCCTTGGCCTGGGCGGAGTCACCGGAGGGGGCGGCACCGGCGGTGGCGTCGGCGTTGGCGTACAGCGCCTGGCCGAGCTTCTGCGCGGTGGTGGAGACCTTCTCCGAGGCCTCGCGGATCTTCGCGATGTCCTCGCCCTTCAGGGCCTCCTTGAGCTCGCCGATGGCGGTCTCGACCTCGGTCTTGACGTCGCCCGGCAGCTTGTCGGCGTTGTCGGCGATGAACTTCTCGGTCGAGTAGACGAGCTGCTCGGCGGAGTTGCGCGTCTCGACGGCCTCGCGGCGCTTGTGGTCGTCCTCGGCGTACTGCTCGGCCTCGCGGCGCATGCGGTCGACCTCGTCCTTCGGCAGCGAGGAGCCGCCGGTGACGGTCATCTTCTGCTCCTTGCCGGTGCCGAGGTCCTTGGCGCCGACGTGCATGATGCCGTTGGCGTCGATGTCGAAGGTGACCTCGATCTGCGGCAGGCCGCGCGGCGCCGGCGGCAGGCCGGTCAGCTCGAACATGCCGAGCTTCTTGTTGTACGCCGCGATCTCGCGCTCGCCCTGGTAGACCTGGATCTGCACGGACGGCTGGTTGTCCTCGGCCGTGGTGAAGATCTCGGAGCGCTTGGTCGGGATCGTGGTGTTGCGCTCGATCAGCTTGGTCATGATGCCGCCCTTGGTCTCGATGCCGAGGGACAGCGGGGTGACGTCGAGCAGTAGGACGTCCTTGACCTCGCCCTTCAGGACACCGGCCTGGAGCGCGGCGCCGATGGCGACGACCTCGTCCGGGTTGACGCCCTTGTTGGCGTCCTGGCCGCCGGTCAGCTCCTTGACGAGCTCGGCGACGGCCGGCATGCGGGTCGAGCCGCCGACGAGGACGACGTGGTCGATCTCGGACAGCGAGATGCCGGCGTCCTTGATGACGTTGTGGAACGGGACCTTGCAGCGCTCCAGCAGGTCCGCGGTCAGCTGCTGGAACTGGGCGCGGGTGAGCTTCTCGTCCAGGTGCAGCGGGCCCTCGGCGGAGGCCGTGATGTACGGCAGGTTGATCGAGGTCTCGGAGGACGAGGACAGCTCGATCTTGGCCTTCTCGGCGGCCTCGCGCAGACGCTGGAGGGCCATCTTGTCCTTGGACAGGTCGACGCCGTGGCCGCCCTGGAAGACCTTGACCAGGTGGTCGACGACGCGCTGGTCCCAGTCGTCGCCACCGAGGTGGTTGTCACCGTTGGTGGCCTTCACCTCGACGACCCCGTCGCCGATCTCCAGCAGGGAGACGTCGAAGGTGCCGCCGCCGAGGTCGAAGACCAGGATGGTCTGGTCGTCCTTGTCCAGGCCGTACGCCAGGGCGGCCGCGGTCGGCTCGTTGACGATGCGCAGGACGTTCAGGCCCGCGATCTCGCCGGCCTCCTTGGTGGCCTGGCGCTCCGAGTCGTTGAAGTACGCCGGGACGGTGATGACGGCGTCGGTGACCGTCTCGCCCAGGTACGCCTCGGCGTCCCGCTTCAGCTTCTGCAGCACGAAGGCCGAGATCTGCTGGGGGTTGAAGTCCTTGCCATCGATGTTGATCTTCCACCCGGTGCCCATGTGGCGCTTGACCGAGCGGATGGTGCGGTCGACGTTGGTGACCGCCTGGCGCTTGGCCACCTCGCCGACGAGGACCTCGCCGTTCTTGGCGAAGGCGACGACGGACGGCGTGGTCCGAGCGCCCTCGGCGTTCGTGATGACGGTGGGCTCGCCACCCTCCAGAACGCTGACGACCGAGTTCGTCGTACCGAGGTCGATGCCGACCGCGCGTGCCATCGTAGATACCTCCACGGAAGAGTTGAGCTTTACAGGCTCAAGGATGCACGACCCGGTGGACGGAGTCAACAGCTATGAGCGCTGCTCGCTCAACTTTGCTGAGCGATGGGGCGGAGTGGGTGCGCCACGCCGGGGCGGGGGTGCGGCCACGTGACTGCCGCCATAGCTTGGGAATCTTCTGGACGACGGTCGGTCACCGGTAATGTCCGGGCCGTCGGCCCGGCAAGTTACCGACCAGTACACTCAGTTCCCAAGACCGTGTAACGCAGAGCCTGCTCAACCGCAAAGCCGCAGGAGACGGAGAGCCGATGCAGCTAGCAGCGATCGTCATCTCGCTGGTCACATTCGTGATCGGCACCGCGCTCGCCGCCCGTGCGGCGCTGTACATCTACAAGGTGGTCCGCACCGGTGCGCCGGACTCCACCCGCTTCGGGCAGCCCGCCCAGCGGGTGAAGACCGTCGCGACCGAGTTCGTCGGCCACACCAGGATGAACCGCTGGGGGATCGTCGGCATCGCCCACTGGTTCGTGGCGGTCGGCTTCTTCAGCCTGGTGCTGACCATCGTCAACGCCTTCGGCCAGCTCTTCGACGCCGACTTCGCGCTGCCGATCATCGGCCACTGGATGATCTGGCAGCTCTTCGTCGAGCTGGTCGGCACCCTGACCACGCTGGGCATCGCCGTCCTGATCGTGATCCGGCTGATGAGCCTGCCGTCCCGGTCCGGCCGCAAGTCCCGGTTCGCCGGCTCGATCGCCTGGCAGGCCTTCTACGTCGAGTACACGATCCTCGGCATCGGCCTCTGCATCCTGATGCTGCGCGGCCTGGAGGGCGCCCTCAACGGCGTCGACTCGTACGGGCCGGAGCACCTGGTCTCGTACCCGCTGGTCTCCGCGCTGGGCGGCCTGTCGCACGGCACGCTGGAGAACCTGATCTACCTGTTCGCGATGCTGAAGATCTGCATCTCGTTCGCGTGGGCGACCACCATCGGCCTCAACCCGTCGATGGGCGTGGCCTGGCACCGCTTCCTCGGCTTCTTCAACATCTACTTCAAGCGCGAGGAGGACGGCGGCACCGCGCTCGGCGCCCTCCGTCCGATGACCTCGGGCGGCCGGCCGATCGACTTCGAGGACCCGGCCGAGGACGCCGTCTTCGGCGTCTCCCAGGTCGAGCACTTCTCCTGGAAGGGCATCCTCGACTTCTCCACCTGCACCGAGTGCGGCCGCTGCCAGTCGCAGTGCCCGGCCTGGAACACCGGCAAGCCGCTCTCGCCGAAGCTGCTGATCATGAGCCTGCGCGAGCACGCCTACGGCAAGGCGCCGTACCTGCTGGCCGGCGGCGGCAAGGACATGGAGGGCGAGGAGCGGGCCACCTCCGAGCAGCTCAAGGACGTCCCGGCGGCCGCCCTGGCCGAGGCCGAGCGCCCGCTGATCGGCACCGCCGAGGAGAACGGCGTCATCGACCCGGACGTGCTGTGGTCCTGCACCACCTGCGGCGCCTGCGTCGAGCAGTGCCCGGTGGACATCGAGCACATCGACCACATCGTCGACATGCGCCGCTACCAGGTGATGATCGAGTCCTCGTTCCCGACCGAGGCCGGGACGATGCTCAAGAACCTGGAGAACAAGGGCAACCCGTGGGGCATGGCCACCAAGGCCCGCCTGGACTGGGTCAAGGAGCTCAAGAAGGAGACCGGCATCGAGGTGCCGGTGATCGGCGAGGACATCGACCCCGCCGAGGTCGAGTACCTCTACTGGGTCGGCTGCGCCGGCGCCCTGGAGGACCGCGCCAAGAAGACCACCAAGGCCTTCGCCGAGCTGCTGCACACCGCGGGCGTGAAGTTCGCGATCCTCGGCAAGGAGGAGTCCTGCACCGGTGACTCCGCCCGCCGCCTGGGCAACGAGTTCCTGTTCCAGATGCTCGGCGCGCAGAACGTGGAGACGCTGAACGCGGCCCTGGAGGACGCCCCGGTCAAGCGGATCGTGGCCACCTGCCCGCACTGCTTCAACACCATCGCCAACGAGTACCCGCAGCTGGGCGGCCACTTCGAGGTCATCCACCACACCCAGCTGCTGCAGCACCTCATCGACGAGGGCAAGCTGATCCCGGTCAACCCGGTCGAGGGCCTGATCACCTACCACGACCCCTGCTACCTGGGCCGCCACAACAAGGTCTACAGCCCGCCGCGCGAGATCATGGACAAGGTCCCCGGTCTGCGCCAGCAGGAGATGCACCGGCACAAGGAGCGCGGCTTCTGCTGCGGCGCCGGCGGTGCCCGGATGTGGATGGAGGAGCGCATCGGCAAGCGGATCAACACCGAGCGCGTGGACGAGGCGCTGTCGCTCGACCCGGACATCGTCTCCACCGCCTGCCCGTTCTGCCTGGTGATGCTCTCCGACTCGGTCAACGGCAAGAAGAACGAGGGCGCGGCCAAGGAGCACCTGAAGGTGGTCGACGTGGCCCAGCTGCTGCTCGACTCGGTGAAGGCCCTCCCGCCGACCGGGGACGAGGAGCAGCCCGCGACGGTGGACGCCTGACCGGCGCCGACGAGCCCGCTGTTCGACAGTTCTGCAACAACTGCCCGGCCCGGTGGACGCCGCGAACGCGCCCGCCGGGCCGGGCTTTCGGTCGCTCCGGACGGCCCGCCCCGGTACGGCGGGCGTACGGGGGGTGACGGCAATCGCACAGGCGCCGGACGGGCATTCGGTCGGAAGCAAATACAGTAGGCCCGGACCGGCTTCGTGCCGGTCGACCCGTTCCGGACGGAAGCCCCGGGCGGGTGGCGACCCGCGCCGGCCGCACGGCCGGGTCCAGACCGACGACGAGGTGTCGGCCCGCCGGGCCGGGCCGCAGAGACCACAAGGGGAACAGCGCAGACCATGACCGAGGCGATCATGCTGGTCGGTGGTAAGGGCACGCGACTGCGTCCGCTGACCACCCACACCCCCAAGCCGATGCTGCCGGTGGCAGGCGTCCCGTTCATCGCGCACCAGTTGGCCCGCGCGGCCGCCGCCGGCGTCACCCGCGTCGTGCTGGCCACCTCGTACCTGGCCGAGGTGTTCGAGGACCACTTCCAGGACGGCACCCCGTACGGCATCGAGCTCGTCTACCTGACCGAGCGCGAGCCGCTGGGCACCGGCGGGGCGATCCGCAACGCCGCCTCCGGCCTGACCTGCGGCCCGGACGAACCGGTCCTGGTCTTCAACGGCGACATCCTCTCCGGCGTCGACATCGCCGCCCTGCGCGACGGCCACGTGGCCGCCGGGGCCGACGTCACCCTGCACCTGACCCGGGTCGAGGACCCGCGGGCCTTCGGCCTCGTCCCGACCGACGAGGACGGGCGGGTGCTGGAGTTCCTGGAGAAGCCGGAGACCCCGGAGCAGATCGTCACCGACCAGATCAACGCCGGCTGCTACGTCTTCACCCGGTCCGTGATCGACCGCATCCCGACCGGCCGCGAGGTGTCCGTCGAGCGCGAGACCTTCCCCGAACTGCTGGCCACCGGCGCGCTGCTGCGCGGTGTCGTCGACACCTCGTACTGGCTGGACCTGGGCACCCCGGCCGCCTTCGTCCGCGGCTCGGCGGACCTGGTGCTCGGCAAGGTCGACTCCCCGGCCGTCCCCGGCCCGACCGGCGACGCCCTGCTGCTGCCCGGCGCCACCGTCCACCCGGGCGGGGTGCTCAGCGGCGGCACCGTGGTCGCCGAGGACGCGGTGGTCGAGGCCGGCGCGATCGTCGAGGGCAGCGTGATCCTGCCCGGCGCGGTGATCGGCCCGGACACCCTGGTCAAGGACTCGATCGTGGGCGCCTTCGCCACCGTCGGCGCCCGCTCGGCGCTGGACGGCGCGGTGATCGGCGACGGCGCGATCGTGGAGTCGGACAACGAGCTGCCGAACGGCATCCGGATCGCCTGCGGCACCCTGCTGCCGGTCGGCGCCGTCCGCACCTCGGCCGGCCCGGGCGGCTGCCCGGCCGGCACCAGCGCGGCCGCGGCGGTGCACGGGCCGTCGGTCGGCGCACAGCGGTAGCCACCCCGCGCCCCGCGGGTTTTCGGCCCCGTTCGTCTCAGCCTCGCTGCAAACCGGCCCCGGCTTCGTCCGGGGCCGCCGCGGGCCGGGCCGGACGGGTACCTTCGGACCGTGGCTGGTAATCGATACGACAACGGTCAGGGCGCGGACCGTCCGCGCGGCGGGTGGTCGGCCCCTCCGCCGCCGTCCGCGCCCGGGGGGCACGGGGGGACGGACGGGCCGGAGTACTTCACGGCCCCGCACGCGGCGACGCCCGGCGGTCCCGGCGGCACGCCCGGTGGTCCCGGCGGTCCCGGGCAGACGGCGGGGGACGGGTACGACCCGTACGCGGCGGACCGGCCCGGCAGCACCCGGGCCTTCCCCGTCGGCGACCCGTACGCGGCCGGCGGTCCGTACCAGGGACAGCCGCCGTACCAGGGGCACCCCGGCCAGGAGCACGGCTACTACGACGACGGCCACGGGCAGCAGCCGCCCTACGGCGCCGAGCAGGGCTACGACCAGCAGCCGTACGGCCAGGACAACGTCGCCGTCTACCGGGCCGGCGGCCAGTCCGCCCCGCACGTCGCCGGGCCCCGGCCGCACTGGCGTGAACTGTTCACCGGCCTGTTCCGCAGCCCGACCGCGGTCTTCGACCGCACCCGCGACCACCAGGTCTGGCTGCCCGCGCTCACCGTCTCGCTGCTGTACGGCGCGCTCGCGGTGCTCGGCATCGGGCTGACCCACGACGACATCGTCAACTCGACCTTCACCGTGGCGCTGACCGGCATCCTCGCCGCCGCCATCGGCTTCACCGTGGCCGGCGCGCTCTTCGGCGGGGTCACCTACGCGATGGCCCGCCAGCTGGGCGGCGACGGCCCGTGGAAGGCGACCGTCGGCCTGGCCGCGCTGATCGGCTGGCTCACCGACGCGCCCCGGCTGCTGCTCGACCTGGTGCTGCCCTCCGGCAGCGCCGTCGTCCAGGTCGTCGGCTGGGCCACCTGGATGCTCTGCGCGTACCTGCTGACCAGCATGGTCCGGCGGCTGCACGACCTGCCCTGGGGCAAGGCCGCGGCCGCCTCGGCGATACAGCTGGTGGCGCTGCTGGTGCTGATCAAGCTGCCGACGCTGGGCTGAGCCGCACCGGGCGGAGCGATGCCGGGCCGAGGGCTCCGACGGGCGAAGGGCAGAATGGGGGCGGGTCGCGGCCGAGCGCCGGGCCCGCCCCACCCTCGTCGTCCCACCTTCACCGGAGCCAGGAATGACCCTCCCCACCACCCACGTCAGCTTCCCGGCCGGGGCGGTGACCGGCGAGTCCCCGGTGCTCGCGGTGCACCCGCTGGCCGACGGCCGGTACGCCGTCGTCACCGCGGCGACCCCGTTCCACCCGCTCGACCACACCTGGCCCGACCAGCCGGCCGACCTCGGCACCCTGACCGTCGACGGCACCGAGCTGGCCGTGGTCGACTGCCTGACCGGCGCCGTCGGCCCGGAGGGCGGGGAACCGCTGGTCGGCGCCGACATCCCGGTCCGGCGCGGTGACGAGGAGTGGTCCTGGCTGGTCCTGCACGTCGTCGACGGCGACCCGGGGGACCTCGTCGGCCGCACCGCCGCGCTCGCCGTCGACGCCGACCGCCGGGGCGCCCTCAGCGCCTCGCACAGCGGCTGCCACCTGCTCGCCCTCGCCCTGAACGCCGCGCTCGCCCCGCGCTGGCGCAAGGACCCGGGCCGCTCGGACGCCTTCGGCCACCCGGACTTCGACAGCCTCGCGATGGCGAGCTCGGTGATGGACACCGCGGCCAGCACCGACACCTACCGGCTCGGCAAGTCGCTGAAGAAGAAGGGCTTCACGGTGGACGCCACCGAGGAGTTCCCGGCCCTCGCCGACGCCCTGCCGGCCCTCACCGAGGCCGTCAACGCCCGGCTGGCCGCCTGGGTCGCCGCCGACGCCCCGGTCCGCATCGAGGTGCCCGGCCCCGAGCTCACCGCCCGCCGCCAGTGGCACTGCGAGCTGCCCGAGGGCGGCGCGCAGATCTTCTGCGGCGGCACCCACCTGCACCACCTCGGCGAGCTGGCCGAGCTGCGCACCGAGCTGCGGCTGTCCGAGGACGGCACCGAGCTGGTCGCCGTCACCAGCCCGAAGCGGGCCTGAGAAACGCCGCGGGGGGGGGGTGGGCCCCCGGGGGGGCGACCCCCCCCCCGGGGGGGGGGGGGAATAAAAAAAAACA
>NZ_JBHUAL010000077.1:30197-37197 GCF_042789775.1 Kitasatospora sp. NPDC056800
GGGGGCCGAGCGGCGCCCCGCGCTGCGGCTGTCCGAGCACGGCACCGCGCTGGCCCCCGACCCCCCCCCGACGGGGCCCTGCCACCCGCCGCGGGCGGTCTGTCCCTCACGTGAGGGACAGACCGCCCGTCGTGCGTGCGCTCCGTGGGGCCCGCGGGTCCTGCGGGTCCTGTGCTCAGACGTCGCTGCGGTGGAAGTTCAGGTACGAGCGGGACGGCGTCGGGCCGCGCTGGCCCTGGTAGCGCGAGCCGTAGCGCTCCGAGCCGTACGGGTGCTCCGAGGGCGAGGAGAGCCGGAACAGGCACAGCTGCCCGATCTTCATGCCCGGGTAGAGCTTGATCGGCAGCGTCGCGACGTTCGACAGCTCCAGGGTCACGTGGCCGCTGAAACCGGGGTCGATGAAGCCGGCCGTGGAGTGGGTGAGCAGGCCCAGCCGGCCCAGGCTCGACTTGCCCTCCAGCCGGGACGCGACGTCGTCGGGCAGCGTGATGACCTCGTACGTCGAGGCCAGCACGAACTCGCCGGGGTGCAGGATGAACGCCTCGTCGCCCTCCGGCTCGACCAGCCGGGTCAGGTCCGGCTGCTCCTCGGAGGGGTCGATGTGCGGGTACTTGTGGTTCTCGAACACGCGGAAGAAGCGGTCGAGGCGCACGTCGATACTCGACGGCTGGATCATCGCCGGGTCGAACGGGTCGACGACGACCCGACCCAGGTCGATTTCGGTCCGGATGTCCTTGTCAGAGAGCAGCACGCTTCGAGGTTACGTGCACGACAGGGCCCCGGACGAATCCGCCCGGGGCCCGTTCCGTCCCTCCGCGACCGTCAGGCCAGGAACTCCGCGGCCTCCAACCGCATCGCCCGCGCCAGTTGCGGCTCCGACAGCTCCCGCACGTCGGCCAGCACCGAACTCCGCATCCGTCCGCACTGCGGGCAGCGGATCAACCGTCCGGGCCCGAGCCGGCCAGGACCGAGGTTCTGCATCGGGAACGTGGTGGTGCTGAACAGGTGCCCCTCGGCACAACGAACGACGGCGCGCTGCTCCATCGATCCCCTTCCCATCCCTAACCCAGTACTCACCCGTACGCACTCGCCCCGACGGCCGAGCCCCGGGACAGCGTCACATTAGGGGATGTTCCGGACATTCCTCACCATGGCTCGCCGCCTCGGCCCCCACCCACCGGAGCACTCGCGCGCGGCCCACACAGTACGCCTCCACACCCGCCCCACCCGGCTCCGCCACGTCCACCGACCCCCTGTGCAACCACCGGTGCGAATGGGGTACAGTGACACTGGATCGAGCGGTCTCTGACGGCTCATCAGGCGGGCGTAGTTTAATGGTAGAACATGAGCTTCCCAAGCTTAGAGCGCGAGTTCGATTCTCGTCGCCCGCTCCAGCAGTAAAGCCCCAGGCCAGTGGCCTGGGGCTTTCGCGTTGTCCGGGGCCGGTCGGGGCGGTCAGTGGGGGAGGGTCCAGGCGGGGGTCCAGGTGCCGGGGGTGCCGGGGGTGGGGGCGGTGGTGGCGAGGTGGGCCCGGAGGGCGGGGAGGGCCGGGTGGGGGTTGTCGCGGTGCCAGAGGAGCGAGTGGGGGTAGACGGGCGTCGGGTCGGTCACCGGGATGCGGCGCAGGCCGTGGGCGGCGGGCCAGACGAGGCGGGTCCGCTCGCTCATGAAGGTGGCGAGGGCCGGGGTGTCGGCGATGGTGTCGAGGAGGGCGTCGGAGCCGAAGTTGGGGCCGGTGGCCTCGATGGTGAGGCCGAACTCGGCGACGAGGTCGGCGTAGTAGGCGCCCCACTCGGTGCCGGGGACGATGCCGGGCATCCAGATCCGGTGGCCGGCCAGGTCGGCGACGGTCAGCGTCCGGGCGCCCGCCAGGGCGTGGGCGGGGCCGGTGAGGAGGTGGAGCGGTTCGTCGAGCACCCGGACGGATGCGATGTCCTCGGGGAGCGGCCGGCCGGGCATGGCGACGGCGCGGAAGGTGGCGTCGATCGTGCCGGAGCGGACGGCGGCCACGGCGGTCTCGATGTCGTGCAGCATCAGCACGTCGAGGTCGATGTCCGGGTGGGCGCGGTGGAAGTCGCGCATCAGGCCCGAGACGGCTCCGCGCGAGTTGAGCACGTCGACGCGCAGCGGGCGGCGGCCGGCCCGTACGGACGCGACGGCGCGTTCGGCGGCGCGCAGCAGTTCGCGGGCGTGGGGCAGGAACGCCTGTCCGTCGATGGTGAGTTCGGCGCCGCGCGGGGTGCGGGTGAACAGTCGCACGCCGAGGTCGCGCTCCAGTGCGGCGACGCGTTTGGAGACGGCCTGCTGGGTGATCGACAGGTCGACGGCGGCCTTCTGGAACTGGCCGGCTTCCGCGATGGCGGCGAAGGTGCGCACTGCTTCGAGGTCCACGCCGGTCCACTGTAGAGAACAACCTGTGGTTGTGCGGGGTGGGCGAAACGGTTGTTTGACCGGCCGCTGTGCCTCCCGGTTGGCTCTCACCGGTCAACTCCGGTTTGTCCGGTCGGGGTCGGGACGTCGAGGGGAGCGCACCGCGCATGACGGGTGGGAGACGGCTGGGCCGGCGGTTCGGCTGGCTGTGGGCGGCGTACGCGGTGAGCGCGTACGGGTCCGGGCTGGGGTTCGGGGCGCTGCCGCTGATCGCCGTGCTGGTGCTGCACGCCGGACCGGCCGAGGTGTCCGCGCTGTCCGCGGTGGGGCCGGCGGTGGGCGCGCTGATCGCGGTGCCGCTCGCGCCGTGGGTGGAGTTCCGGCGCAAGCGTCCGGTGATGATCGCGATGGACCTGGTCCGGTTCGCGGCCATGGCGTCGATCCCGGTCGCGTACGCCCTGGGAGGGCTGGGCTTCGTCCAGCTGCTGGTGGTCTCGATCGTGGTCGCCGCGGCCAGGATCGCGTTCGGCGCGGCCAGCGGCGCCTACCTCAAGGCCCTCGTCCGGCCGGACGACCTGCTGGTGGCCAACGCGCGGTTCGAGTCCACGAACTGGAGCTCCATCGCGATCGGTCCGCCGCTGGGCGGGGCGGCGGTCGGCCGGTTCGGGCCGGTCACCACCGTGGTGGCCGACGCGCTCAGCTACCTGCTCTCCGCGCTGAGCATCACCGCGATCCGCGGCCGGGAGGAGACGCCGCGGCGGACCGGCGGGAACCCGGTGCGGGCGGGCGCGGTGCTCGACGGTTGGCGGCACATTCTGGGCGACCCCGGTCTGCGGGCGCTCTACCTCAACAACATGCTCGTCGCCGGTCTGATCATGGCCACCGAGCCGGTGCTCGCCGTCCTCCTGCTCCGCCAACTCCACTTCGCCCCATGGCAGTACGGCCTGGCCTTCGCCGCCCCCTGCCTCGGCGGGCTGATCGGCTCCCGGCTGGCCCGGCGGGTCGTGGCACGCCACGGCCGGGACCGGGTGTTCCGGACCGTCGGCACCCTGCGCGCCGTCTGGCTGATCGGCCTGGCCTTCGTCCGCCCCGGCGTGGTCGGCCTGGTCACCGTGATGGCCGTCGAGCTGGCGATCATCGTCAACATGAGCCTGTTCAACCCGGTGCTCGCCACCTACCGGCTCGAACGCACGCCCAAGCACCTGGTCGCCCGCACGCTGTCGGCCTGGTCGATCGGCCAGCAGGCGTCCATCGCCGTCTGCACCGCGCTCGGCGGGCTGCTCGCGGCCGCCACCGGACCGCGCACCGCCCTCGCGGTCGCGGGACTGCTCATCCTCGCCACGCCGCTCCTGCTGCCCCGGGCCGACGCGTCGGCGGCCGTACCGCCGGTGGCCGCACCGCTGTGAGCGGGTACGGCCGTGAGCGGTACGGCCACCGGCGGCGGGGGTGGGATCAGCGGCGGGCGGCGAGGTCCTCCAGGGTGGGGACCAGGGCGGCCGGGGTGGGCAGGGCGGCGTTGTCGGCCCGGAGGCGGTGGGCGGCGTCGCGCAGCGCGGCGTCGGTGAGGACACGGGTGAGCAGCGGGGTGTCGACGGCCTCGGAGGTGGAGCTCAGGGCGGCACCGGTGGCGGTGATGGCGTCGGCGTTGAGGAAGTGGTCCGCGCCCTGGGGGAGCAGCAGCTGGGGCAGGCCGGCCTGGAGGGCGGTCAGCATGGTGCCCGAACCGCCGTGGTGGATCAGCGCGTCGGCGCGGCCGAGCAGCTCGTTGAGCGGGACCCAGGGCAGGCCGCGGACGTTGGCGGGCAGGGTGCCGAGCGGGGCGAGGTCGGCGTTGCCGACCGCGAGCAGGAAGTCGGCGTCGACCTCGGCCGCCGCCTCGACCAGGCGGACCACCGCGCGGACGCCGTCGATCTCGGCGAGCACGGTGCCCAGGGTGACGACCGCCCGCGGGCGCTCGGGCTTGCGGAGGAACTCGCCCGGGACGATGCCGCCGCCGTTGTACGGGACGTAGCGCATCGGCAGGCCGTCCGGGTCGCCGCCGAGCGGGCCGAGGTTGAGCACCGCGGTGACGCCCGGAGCGGTCAGGCCGCGCTCCTCGTACAGGTCGGAGACGTGCGAGGCCACCAGGTCGGCCATCGGGCGGCCGGGGCTGGCACCGAAGTTCTGCACCACCGACGGGATCTTGAGCTGGGCGGCGACCAGCGGGCCGGCGGCGGCGAAGGAGTCGTGGACGATCAGGTCGGCGCCCCAGTCGGTGGCGACCGCGAGCAGGCCGTCCACGTCGGGGCGGGAGGCGTGCGCGAACATCGCGGCCGCCATGTCGAGGATCTCTTCCTGGGTCTTGTCCCGGTTGACGTACTGGACCTTGCCGCCGAGAGCCTCCTCGATGATCTCCCGCAGGCCCCGGCCGTCGCCGACCTGGGCGACGGGGAAGCCCGCGGAGCGGATCAGCTCGACGGGCTGCCCGGTGGCGAACAGGACCTCGTGCCCGACGGCGCGCAGCGCCTGGGCGGTGGGCACCATCGGGTAGAGGTGACCGGCCGCGGCGGGGCCGGTGAAGAGTATGCGCATGGTGGTCTCCTTGCGAATGTTGCTGACAAGGCAGTCTCACCTTTGAAGTTGACGTTCAGTCAATTCGATAAGGATCACCATGCGCGGTAATCGGCCTTTCTGGAGCAGGGCTTGCCTCTCGGGCAACGGTGTGCTCCGCGCGCCGGTCGCCCGGGCCGTGCGCGCCCGCCGGACGGGCCGCCCGCGCGCCGCCGTTCGCTCCCTCCCGGCGGTCGGTGGTCGGCGGCCGGCGGTCGGCGGGTGGTCGTGCGGCGGGCGGTCACGCGGCGACGAGGAAGTCCCGGACGGCACCCGTGAACGCCCCGGTCTGCTCGGCGAGCACGATGTGGCCGGTGTCGAACTCGGCGTAGGCGCTGCCGGGCAGGGCGGCGTGCAGCCGGCGGGCGTTCTCCACCGGGACGGTGGCGTCCTGGCGGCAGCCGATCACCAGGGCGGGGGCCTGGACGCGCGGGAGCAGCGGGCCGAGGTCCAGGTCGAGGTTGAGGGCGATGTGCCGCAGGGTGCCCGGGGTCGGCCGCATGTAGGCGGTGTTGGCCTGGACGGCGGCGCGCCCGATCCGGTCGAGGAAGCCGGGGCTGAAGGCGGTGAGGGTGGCGTAGCCGCCGAACGCGGCGGGGTGGTCGGCGAGGGAGAGCCAGGTGGCCATGGAGAGCCGCAGGTACTCGTCCTGTTCCGCGCTGATCCAGCCGGCGGCGGCGACCAGGCGGCGGACCCGCCCGGGGTGCAGGGCGGCGGTCGCGGTGGCGACGACGGCGCCGAGCGAGAAGCCGAGGACGTCGGCGGGGCCGCGGCCGGCGTCCTCGATCACGGCGGCGACCTGGGCGGCCAGGGCCTCCAGGGCGAGCGGACCGCCGTCGTCCTCGGCGGCCGCGCTGCCGGAGAGGTCGGGCAGCAGCACGGTCCAGCGGTCGGTGAAGGAGTCCAGCAGGCCGTCCCACATGGCGGAGCCGGGGCCGGTGCCGTGCACCAGGACGAGGGTGTCGGGGCCGTCGCCGACGACGCGGTAGGGGATGCGGGCGGTGCCGACGGTGATGACGGGCATGGCGGGTCCTCTCGATGGCTGGGTCGGACGGCGGGTCAGAAGGCCTGCCGGGTGCGGCCGGTGGGCCGGTCCGGCCCGGCCGGTCGGCCCAGGAAGTAAACTACACAGTGCAGATCAGTGATTCAACTGCACCGTGCAGTGCATTTTGAAGGTGTGGGAACGGTGAGGGACGGAACCGGGAGGGGAACTGCCCGTACCCGCCCGCCGTCCAAGCAGTGACGGAATGCCGGCCCGGGTTGAACACCGGGGGAGTACGGAGGGCCCTGTGCAGTCAGGTGGTGCCGAACTGAACGTCGGATGCCCGGGCGGCGGCGGCCCCGGCCGCCCCGGCGGTGCGCGGGTCGCGCCGGTCCGGCGGTCGGAGTCCGAGCCGGGGGCGGAGTCGGGGCCGGAGGTGACGATCGACCAACTCGACGCCACCGAACGCTGCGAGACGCTGCTCCAGGACACCCTGGACGCCGTCCGTCCGGCGCCGGTCTGGCAGGGGGCGCCCGCGCGGGCGGGGGCGCGGCTGCCGCTGCCGGGGCGCGAGTCGGAGCTGCTCTGGTACGTCACCCGGGGCCGGGACCTCCTCACCGTCGTCTCGCTGTCCCGACGGGCGGCGCTGGCGGACGTGGTGGAGCGGCACTGGCGGCGGCGCGGCTGGACCATCACCTCGCTGAACGCCGGCCGGGACCGCCCGGGCGTCGCCGCGGCCACGCCGGACGGCTACCGGTTGGAGCTGCGCTTCGGCGAGTCGGGCGAGGCCGGGCTGACGGCGAGTTCGCCCGGAGTGGCCCGCTCGGAGCGGGGCCCGGTGCTGTCCGGGAGCGTCGACCGCTGCGCGCCGCCGCTGCCGTACGTCCGCTGCCCGTACTGGAGCGCGCTGGTCTAGCCGGGGGCACTGGTCCGGCCGGGGGTGCTGGTCCAACCAGGGGCGCTGGGGACCGGGGGAGGCGTGGAGGGGGGGGCCCCCCCCCCCCGCCCCACCCCCCCCCCCCCCCCGGGCGGAGGCAGGCGCCGCCCCCCCCCCGCGAA
>NZ_JBHUAL010000078.1:0-36561 GCF_042789775.1 Kitasatospora sp. NPDC056800
CCGATGCGGAGGCTCCCGGGCCCGGCGCCGTTCTGCCCGGCGCCGTTTTGCCCGGCGCAGCGCACCGCCCGGCACCGCAGCGCACCGCCCGTCCAGTTTGACCAAGGCACGTCAACGGGGATACCAGGGCCGGGCGCTCCCCCACGAGCGCTCCCCCCGCCCCCTCCGGGAGACCCCGTGCCGTCCCTACCCGCCCCCACGCCACCCCCGCCGCCACCACCTCAGCCGCCTCCGCCGCCGCCCCGCACGGGACCCGGGTCCGCGCGCCTGCGCTTCGGCCGCCGGCTGCGCCACTGGCGCGAGGCCCGCGGCCTCAGCCAGGCCGAGTTCGGCCGGCTGCTCGGCTACCACGACTCGCTGATCAGCCGGGTGGAGAACGCCCACCGCTGGCCACCGCCCGGAATGCCCGCCCGGGCCGACGAACTCCTGCGCGCCGACGGCGAGTTGGCGGACCTCTGGCAGGCCGTCCAGCAGGAGCGCGAACACCTCGGCGAACGCGCCGCCGCCACCCGGCCACCGCTCGACGCCACCGCCACCGGCCCGCCGGACGCCGCCACCGTCGAGGTGCTCGCCCAGCTGCTCGCCGTCTACCGCGCCGCCGCGGGCCGGATCGGCGGCGAGGAACTGGCCACCGTCCTGGAGCACCACGCCCACACCCTGCTCGGCCGGCCGCACCCCGACCCGCACCAGTACCCCGACCCGCGCGAGCACCCCGCCGCCGACCGCTCGCTCGCCGCCCAGTACGCCGAACTCGCCGGCTGGGCCCACTTCGAGGGCGACCGCCATGCCCGCGCGCTCAGCTGGTACGCCACCGGGCTGGAGTGGGCACGCGCGACCGGCGACCGGATCACCGCGGCCGCGCTGCTCGCCCGGCAGAGCACCCTGTACTGGTGGCACGGCGACCCGGCCACCGCGCTCGCCCTGGCCGAGGCCGCCCGGACCACCGCGCCTCCCCTGCCGGGGCTGCGGGCCTGGACCGCCGTCGCCCAGGCCCACGCCCACGCGCTGGCCGGCCGGGCCCCGCTGGTGCGCCGGACCCTGGCGGAGGCCCGGCGGCTGACCGACACCGCGCTGCGCACCGGCGAACCGACACCCTGGGCGGACCGCGCCGACCTGGTCCTGGCCGTCGCGCACGGCACCTGCCACCGGGACCTCGCCGTCCGCACCGGCCGCGCCGGCCACGCCCGCACCGCGGCGGCCTGGCTGGAGGCCGCCCTGCGGCTCCTCGACCCGGCCGCCCGCCCGCGCGACCACGCCCTGGTCACCGCCCGCCTCGCCGGCGCCCACGCCCTCGCCGGCCGCACCGACGCCGCCGTCGCCCTGCTCACCCGGCTGCCCCCGCACGCCGCCGGCCGCATCGCCCGGGAGCGACGGCGGGCCGAGGAGTGGCTGCTCGGGTGAGGCTCCCCGGGCACGGCCGTCCCCGGTCCGCCACGGAACGGCAGGACCGGCCACCACCTGCGGGTGTGGTGACCGGCCCTGCCGTACCGCTTCGACCGGCCCTGCCGGGTCGGATCAGTGACCTTCCGGGTCGGCCTGGGGACCCGCCGGGTCGGATCAGAGGCCGGCCGCCGCCGCGGCGATGTCGGCCGCGTAGGTGCTCACCTGGGTGTAGACGCCCGGGTAGCCCGCGCGGGCGCAGCCGTTGCCCCAGCTGACGATGCCGACCTGGACCCAGCGGCCCGCCGCGTCCTGCCGGACCATCGGGCCGCCGGAGTCACCCTGGCAGGTGTCGACGCCGCCCTGGGAGACGTAGCCCGCGCAGAGCGAGCCGGCCGCGTTCAGCCCCGGGTAGGCGCGGGCGCAGGTGGCGTCGTCGACGAACGGCACGGTCGCCTTGAGCAGGTACCGCTGCTGGCCGCCGCCCTCGCGCGCGGCGCCCCACCCCATGATGGTGAAGGTGCCGCTGTCGTAGGCGGTGGAGGTGGCGATCGGCAGGGTGCTGACCTGGCCGCCGGTCACCGGCGAGGCCAGCTTGATCAGCGCCCAGTCGTCGCCGTTCTCGGCGCCGGTGAAGGCGGGCGACTGGTACACGTACGAGGAGCGGACCTTGACCGCGCTGCCGCTGTTCAGGTCGACCGCCCCCGCGGTGGCGGTGATGCTGCTGTCGGCGCCGGTGCCGTCGACGCAGTGGGCGGCGGTGAGCACGATCTGCGAGGTGTAGAGCGCGCCGCCGCAGCCCATCGAGAGCCGCACCACGAACGGGAACTCGCCCTGCGCCGCCCGCGTGCCGCCGACCACGCTCGGCGACGGCTCGGGTGAGGCGGCGGCGGGCAGCACGAGCGCTCCGGCGCCGAGCACCAGGCCGGCCAGCAGGCAGACGAACCTGCCGAGTTGACGCTTCATCAGATCCTCCTTGCAGGTGGGGGAAGACCGAGAGTGGCCCGACGGGCGGCGCGATAGGAGGGGTCCGCCCTTGCCGGTCGGATCTGGCAGGAACACGGCAATGAGGGGTTCCGGGTGCGGAGGACCCGGGGCGATCACGCACCGAACCTCACGGCCCGCTCCGGGGGAATCCCGTGCGCGACCCCCCGGAGCCGTCACCGGCCGCTCACTCCGCGTCGACGCCGCGCCCGTCGGCGTGTGAGCCCGCCCACAGCGGGATCGCCATCCACGATCCCCGATAGTGGACGCGCTCCCCGCAGCACCGCCCCCGGCGCCGTCGAGCCGCCCCGACCGGGCCGCCCGCGACCGCGATCCGCCTGAAGAACACAGGCCACCGCACCTGCCGGCGGTGCGATCCACCGCCACCCCGGGGTCACTACCTCCAGAGGGGCGATTCGGACAAATCTATCCAAATCAACCACCGGGCCCCGCTCCGGCCACCCCTCAGCCACGACCCTGCGTAGTAGCGAACGCCTTTGCCACCCGTCCCCGGCCCTGCCAAGAATGGCCCGTCGCCAGACAGCGCAGCCGACCACCCCCCGCCGCCGCGCAGCCCGCCCGCCCCGCCGTTTCCGTCGGGGCGCCACGGCCGTCCAGGGCGGCCGCACGGGCCCCGCTCACCCGGAGCCCACGCGATGCCCCGCCCCCGGTGCCACCGGCACGGCCCCCGACGGAGAAGGATCGTCCGCCCCATGCAGCTCAGCCATGCCCGCCGCAACTCCCTGATCACCGGCGTCGCCACCCTCGTGGTCGCGAGCGCCGCCACCGCGGCCCTCGCCATCCCGCAGGCCGGGAACGGCACCGAGGCCGCCCCCGTGGCCGCCGTGTCAGTGGACGGCACGCTGGTCGCCGAGCAGGGCCAGGCCGACACCGCTGCCTCCGGCACCGCCGAGCAGGCCGCCCAGGAGGCCCAGGCCAAGGCCGAGGCGGACACCGCCGCCCAGGCCCAGGCCGAGGCACAGGCCCAGGCGGACGCCAAGGCCAAGGCCGACGCCGAGGCCGCCGCCTCCCGCTCCCAGGAGCGCCAGGACCTGAACAGCGCCCCGGCCGCCTACTCCGGCACCCCGCAGCAGATCGCCGCGCAGATCGTCCCGGCCGGCCAGCTCCAGTGCTTCAGCAACATCGTGTTCCGCGAGAGCAGCTGGAACCCCCTCGCGGTGAACGCCTCCTCCGGCGCCTACGGCCTGGTCCAGGCCCTGCCCGGCTCCAAGATGGCCTCCGCGGGCGCCGACTGGCGCACCAACCCGGCCACCCAGATCAAGTGGGGCCTGAACTACATGAACACCCGCTACGGCAGCCCCTGCGCCGCCTGGTCGTTCTGGCAGTCCCACCACTGGTACTAGGCCGACCCCCGATCGGCCGCCGAGGGCCCGCGACGCACCGCGCGCTGCGGGCCCCGGCGCGCATCACCCCAGGTCGGAAGCCGGGCCGGGACCCGGGCCGGGCGTGGACACGTCCGGAAGGCGGCGTGAAGATCTGGCGCACACTCGTACGGTTTGCCACTGATTGATCGGAATTACGGACCGTCAGGGCTTTGCCACGGTTCGCGAGCCCTCTTACGCTCCGGCGTCATGCCCTCACCCCTGATCAGCGTCGTGCTCCCCGCCTACGACCAGCACGAACAGCTCGCCGACTGCCTGGACTCGCTGCTCGCCCAGTCCCTGGCCGACGTCGAGGTGATCGTGGTCGCCGACCGCTCCCCCGAGACCGCGGGCGGGCTCGCCGACGCGTACGCCGCCCGGCACCCGCAGGTGTCGGTGCTGCACCTGAACGCCGCGGTCGGGGTCGGGGCGAGCCGGAACGCGGGCGCGGCGCGGGCCACCGGCGAGTACCTGCTGTTCCTGGACGCCGACCACCTGCTGCCCCGGGACGCGCTGCGCACGCTCGCCGACCGGCTCCGGCAGACCGGCCCGGTGGACGTGCTGCTGTTCGGCCACTCCCGCCGGCACCAGGACCGGGACTGGCCGGGCGGGGCCGAGGCGCTGCTCGCCGAGGCCGGGCCCGAGCCGTTCGCCCCCTTCGACCGGCCCGCGCTGTTCGGCGCGCCGCCGCTGGCCTGGGACCGGCTGGTCCGCCGCGGCCACTGGGCCGAGCTGGGCCTGGCCTTCCCTCCCGGCCGCTACGAGGAGGTCCCGGTGGCGCACGCGGCGCTGCTCGGCGCCCGGACGGCCGCCGTGCTGGCCCGCGAGTGCGTCCAGCTCCGCCGCCGGGAGACCGTCCACCCGGCGGGCGGCCCGGGCAGCAGCGTCTTCGACCTGTTCGAGCAGTACGAGCGCAGCTTCGCCCTGCTGGAGGACCAGCCGCACCTGTACGCGGTGCGCGAGGCGCTGTTCGTCCGGATGATCCGGCACTACCTGTTCGTCTTCGACCTGGCCGGCTGCGTCACCCGCGCCGAGCGGCCGCAGTTCTTCCACCGCGCCGCCGAGCACCACCGCCGCTTCCAGCCGCCCGGCCACCGCCGGCCGGGCGGCCGCGAGGGGATCAAGTTCTCGCTGCTGGCGGGCGGCGCGTACCCGGCCTTCGAGGTGGCCAAGCTCTCCCACATCGCGCGCGGCACGCTCACCGGGCGGAAGTAGCCGGGGCACCCCCACCCGGGTGAGCCGGGCGCCGCGCCCGGTACCGGTGCGGCGGCGCGGCTGCGATCATCGGCGGAGCCGTACTCCTGGGAGGTCCTGGTGAGCCGTCCGTCCGCCGTCCCCGGGGCCGAGTTGGCCCGTGAGCTGGCCGCCGTGCTGCGCGGCGAGGTCCGCTTCGGCGCCGCCGAGCGCACCGTCTACAGCCAGGACGCCTCCAACTACCGGCAGTTGCCGCTCGGCGTGGTCAAGCCGGCCGACCTCGACGACGTGCGCACCGCGCTGGCGCTCTGCCGCGCCCACCGGGTGCCGGTGGTGGCGCGCGGGGCCGGGACGAGCATCGGCGGGCAGGCGATCGGCCCGGGCGCGGTGGTGCTGGACTTCCGCCGCCACCTCGGCGCGGTGCTGGAGGTCGACCCGGGGGCCCGCACCGCGCGCGTCCAGCCCGGCACCGTGCTGGACGACCTCCAGCGCGCCGCCAGGCCGTACGGGCTGCGCTTCGGGCCCGACCCGTCCACGCACAGCCGGTGCACCCTCGGCGGCATGATCGGCAACGACTCCTGCGGCTCCCACTCGCTCGCCTGGGGGCGCACCGCCGACAACGTCGAGCGGCTGGAGCTGCTGCTCGCGGACGGCACCGAGCTGACCGTCGGCGGGCGGCTCACCCCCGCGGAGCGCGCCGCGCTCGCCGCGCTGCCCGGGCGGGTCGGCCAACTCCACACCGGGCTGCAGGAGTTCACCGACCGCAACCTCGCCGCCATCCGGCAGGGCGTGCCGCAGCTGCCCCGCCGCACCTCCGGCTACCCGCTGGACGCGCTGCTGCCCGAGCGGGGCCACGACCTGGCCCGGGCGCTCACCGGCACCGAGGGCACCTGCGCGCTGCTGCTCGGCGCCACCGTCCGCCTGGTCGAGGACCCGCCGGCCCGGGCCCTGGTGGTGGCCGGCTACCCCGACGAGGGCGCCGCCGCCGACGCCGTCCCGGCGCTGCTGCCGTACGGTCCGCTGACCGCCGAGGGCATGGCGGCCGACCTGATCGCCGCGCTGCTCGCCGCCGGGCCCCGCCCGCCCGCGCTGGACCGGCTGCCCGCCGGCGAGTGCTGGCTGTTCCTGGAGACCGGCGGCGACACCCCGCTGGCCGCCTACCAGGCCGCCCGCCGGCTCGCCGACGCGGTGAAGCGCGAGCGCTCGGCCGCTGTCGCCCTGGTCACCGACCCGGTCGAGCAGCGCCAGCTGTGGGCCGTCCGGGAGGCGGGCGCGGGGATCGTCACCCGGCTGCCCGGCGGCGGCGAGGCCTGGCCCGGCTGGGAGGACTCCGCCGTCCCGCCCGAGCGGCTCGGCGACTACCTGCGGGCCCTGCGCGCCCTGTTGCGCCGGCACAGCCTGCACGGCGTCCCGTACGGGCACTTCGGCGACGGCTGCGTGCACCTGCGGATCGACTTCCCGCTGGACGAGCCCCAAGGGGTGCTGGTCTTCCGGGAGTTCCTGGAGCAGGCGGCCGATCTGGCGGTCTCGTACGGCGGTTCGCTCTCCGGCGAGCACGGCGACGGCCAGGCCCGCTCGGAGCTGCTGCCGCGCATGTACCCGCCCGAAATCATCGGCCTGTTCGGGGAGTTCAAGCGGATCTGGGACCCGGAGAACCTGCTCAACCCGGGCGCGCTGGTCGACCCGCGCCCGCTCGACGCCGACCTGCGCTTCGTCACGGCCCCGCGCCGCACGCTGCCGCTGGCCCTCCCGTACGAGCAGGACGGCAGCAGCCTGGTGAAGGCGGTGCACCGCTGCGTGGGCGTCGCCAAGTGCGTGGCCCCGGGCAGCGGGGTGATGTGCCCGAGCTACCTGGCCACCGGCGAGGAGCGGCACTCCACCCGGGGGCGGGCCCGGCTGCTCGCCGAGATGCTGCGGGGGGACGCGATCCCGGACGGCTGGCGCTCGGAGGAGGTGCGGGAGGCGCTGGACCTCTGCCTGAGCTGCAAGGGCTGCGCGAGCGACTGCCCCGTCCACGTCGACATGGCGACCTACAAGTCCGAGTTCCTGTACCAGCACTACCGGCACCGGCCGCGCCCGCTCGCGCACTACTCGATGGGCTGGCTGCCGCTCTGGCTGCGGGCCGCCTCGCTCGCGCCCGGGGCCGCCAACACCCTCGCCCGCTCCCGGGCCGGGGGGCTGCTCAAGCGGCTCGGCGGGATCGACCGGCGCCGGGTGCTGCCGGTCCTCCCGCCGGAGACCTTCACCGCGTGGTACCGGCGGCACCGCGCCACCCACCCGGCCCCGGCGGGCGCCCGGCCGGTGCTGCTGTGGCCGGACACCTTCTCCGACCGCCTCCAGCCGAACGTGCCGCGCTCGGCCGTCGAGGTGCTGGAGCACCTGGGCTTCGACGTCCGGCTGCCCCCGGGCCCGGTCTGCTGCGGCCTCACCTGGTACTCCACCGGCCAACTCGGCACCGCACGAAGGGTGCTGCGGCGCAGCCTGCGGGCACTGGACGGAGCCGAAACGGGAGCGGGCGGGGTCCAGGCAGACACCCCCGTGATCGGCCTGGACCCCAGCTGCACCGCGACTCTGCGCGAGGAACTGCCCCGGCTGCTCGGCGCGGAGGGCCGACCGCTCGCCGACCGCACCCGCACCTTCGCCGAGTTCCTCGACGAGTTCGCCCCGGACGCCCCGCTCCCCCGGATCCCACTGGACGCCGTCACCCAGACCCACTGCCACCAGCACGCGGTGCTCGGCAGCGCCGCCGACCGCCGGCTGGAGGCCCGGCTCGGCCTGAACAACCGCGTGCTGGAGGCCGGTTGCTGCGGCCTGGCGGGCAACTTCGGCTTCGAGCGGGGCCACTTCGAGGTGTCCGAGGCCATCGCGGAGCGGGTGCTGCTGCCCGGGCTCCGGGCCGCCGGGCCGCAGGCGGTGGTCCTGGCGGACGGCTTCAGCTGCCGCACCCAGATCGCCCAACTCGCGGACGGGCGGCGGGCCCTGCACCTCGCGGAGCTGATCGCCCGGGAGCTGCGGGATCAGTCCTGACGGTGCGCCGCGAGGAAGGCCCCGGCGTGGGCCGCGGCCTCCTCCCTGGTCCGGTGGCCGGCCGCCGCCCCACCGGTGGCGCCGTCCGCGCCGGTGGCCGTCCAGCGCCAGCCGCCGGAGGTCTCGTCCTCCGCCAACTCGGCTGTTCCGCCGAACAGTTCGAGCAGCCCGGGCCGCGCCGCCGGACGACTGACGGCCTCCGGCCACTTCTTCCGGGCGCCCTGCCGGGTGATGCCCCAGGCGGCACCGAGCTGCTCGTAACTGGCGCCGTAGGAACCCGCGGTGGCGGCCGCGCCCGCGGTGAGCAGCTTGACCTCGGCGTCCACCAGCTTCCAGGCGGACAGGACGGAGAGCGCGACCTCGACCGGCTCGGCGTTCCACATCCGTTCCGCGGGCAGGCCCGTCGCGCGGGCGCGCACGGCGGCGGCGAGGGGGTCGAGCGCGTCGAGGAGGGCCTTCGCCAGCGCGGCCCGCTCCTCCGGAGTGATCTCCACGGTCGTCATGGTGACAACTGTAGTTAACGACCTCGTCCACGACAACCATAGTTACCGGCCGAACCGGTCCAGCGGGCTCGCACCCCGCTTCTCCGGCGCGAACGGCGTGCCCGAGGAGAGCGCCCGGAAGCCCACCACCAGCGCCTCCCCCAGGAAGCCCACCCCGATCGACAGCTGGATCGGACGGGCGTCCGCGGCCAGGCCGAAGTGCGCGGCGAGCGCGGCGAAGCCGGCCATCAGGGCCAGCGACACCGCCGCGACCAGGAAGGTCCGCCCGGTGTAGCGCTGCCACAGCACGCCCTCCCGCTCGTAGACCCGGATGGTGGCGCCGCGCACCGCCCCCAGCGCGACGCCGAGCCCGGCGCCCGCCGCGATCCAGCCGTAGTCGGCCGCGCCGAGCCCGTGCTTCTGGGCGAGCGCCCACACGCCGAGGGCGGTGAGCACCACCGGCGGCGCGATGAGGTCCCGGGCGTTGAGCGGTTCGCCGCGCAGCCGCCGGATCACCACCACCACGACCACGACGGCGATCAGCCCCGCGTGCACCCAGCCGTTCATTCCTGCCTCCCCGAATTTTTGTAGCTCGACCGTGCTAAATCAGCAATTTAGCTCGCTCGTGCTATAACGGCAACATGCCGAAGATCGTCGACCCCGCCGAACGCCGCCAGGCCGTCGCCGACGCCGTCCTGCGCGTCGCGGCCCGGGAGGGACTGGAGCACGCCTCCCTGCGCAACGTCGCCGAGGAGGCCGGACTGGCCGTCGGCTCGGTGCGGCACTACTTCGCCGGCAGCTCCGAGCTGATGATCTTCGCGATGCGCGAGCTGGCCCGGCGGATCGAGGCCCGCATCCGCGCCCACGCCGCCGCCCTGCTCGACCCGGCCGCCGCCGGCACCGACCGGCGCGAACGGACCGTCCGGCTGCTCGCCGAAACCCTCCCGCTGGACGCCGGGCGCCGGGAGGAGTCCGCGCTCTGGCTCTCCTTCGTCACCGCCGCCCGCACCCGGCCCGACCTGCGGCCCCGCGCCGTCGAGATGCAGACCGGCCTCGACGACCTGGTCCGACGCGTCCTCGCCGAGTCCCGACGCGCCGGCGGCCTGGCCCCCGGCCTCGACCTCGACCTCGAAACCCGCCGGCTCTCCGCCCTGCTGGACGGCCTCACCCTCCAGGCCGTCCAGCACCCCGACCTGGTCGGCCCCGACGAGCTGCGCGCGGTGCTGCGCCGCCACCTCGACACCCTGGCCGCCCCCGCCTCCTGAGACCGCGCCAACACCCCCGAGAACGCCGAGGTCGCCGAGGGCACGGAGAGCACCGACGGCACCGGGGCCCCGCCGCCCACGCCACCTCCGTCTACGCCCTGGGATGACCGGACCGGCACGACTGCGGCCCCCGCCCGTCCGTCGGCGGGGGCCGCGGCCCGCGTACGCGCGGCCGGCGTCAGCCCTGGGCCGCCCCCGCGGGCGCCTCCTCCGCACAGACCGCCGAGACGAACTCGGCGACCCGCGCCTGCGGCAGGCCGCGCGCGATGTCCGCCTCGCTGATCATGCCGACCAGCTTGTGCTCCGGGTGGTTGATCACCGGCAGCCGGCGCACCTGGTACTGCTCCATCACCCGCAGCACCTGCTCGCAGTCCTCGTCCGCCTCCACCGTCATCGGCCGCCCCTGCGCCAGCTCGCCCGCCGTCACCGACGCCGGGTCGCGGTCCTCGGCGACGCAGCGCAGCACGATGTCGCGGTCGGTCACGATCCCCAGCAGCTTGTCGCCCGGCCCGCAGATCGGCAGGGCGCCCACATGGCGCTCCCGCATGATCCGGGCGGCGGCCGCGAGCGTCTCGTGCTCACGGATGCACTCCGCGCCCGGGTGCATGATGTCGCTGGCTCTGGTCATGGTCCGCCTCCTGACCTGGCTTCCCGTTCCCCTCGTCCATCGTGGTCCGGGCGGATGGCCGACGCCACCGGGGCCGACCCGCTCACTCCGCTCCGTCCGACCCGGCGGGGCCGCCGCGCCCGGCCCGGCCGTCCGGCGACTCCGGTCGGTCCAGCGGCGACTGCTCCAACACCTCTTCCAGGGGCGGGAGTTCATGCCTGGGTGGCTCCGGCTCCAGCCCCTCCTCCGGGATCTCGCCGCTCTCCACCGCCTCCTCCACGGCCTTCGCCCCGGCCGCGACCGCCGCCGCCGTCAGCAGGTTCCGCTGCTGGACCTCCGTGGCACTGTCCAGGAAGCGCAGCAGCTCCACCGGGAAGGGCAGCACCAGCGTCGAGTTCTTCTCCGCCGCCACCTCCACCACGGTCTGCAACAGCCGCAGTTGCAGCGCGGCCGGAGTCGCGCTCATCACGGCCGCGGCGTCCGACAGCCGCTGCGAGGCCTGGTACTCGCCGTCCGCCGTGATGATCCGGGCCCGCCGCTCCCGCTCGGCCTCCGCCTGCCGCGCGATCGAGCGCTTCATCGACTCCGGCAGCGCGACGTCCTTGATCTCCACCCGGTCGATCTCGATGCCCCAGCCCAGCGCCGGGCTGTCGATCATCAACTCCAGCCCCTGGTTGATCGGTTCCCGGTTGGCCAGCAGGTCGTCCAGCTCGCTCTTGCCGATGATCGAGCGCAGCGAGGTCTGCGCGACCTGGGAGATCGCGAAGTTGTAGTCCTGCACGTTGACGGTGGCCTTCACCGGGTCCACCACCCGGTAGTAGACCACCGCGTCCACCCGCACGGTCACGTTGTCCCGGGTGATGCCCTCCTGCGCCGGGATCGGCATCGTCACGATCTGCACGTTCACCCTGCGCAGCCGGTCCGCGACCGGCATCAGCGCCACCAGCCCGGGCTCGCGCACCTCGTCGCGCACCTTCCCGAAACGGAACACCACGCCCTTCTGGAACTGCTGGACGACCCTGATGCTCAGGCCCGCACAGATCACCCCGAGCCCGGCCAGCCCCCCGAGCGCACCCAGCACCGCATCGACGATCATCGCGGCCTCCTCGCGACCGGCGCGCTGCGCGCACACCGGCGTCTCCGGCCGCCGCCGACCCGGACCGGCCGGGGACCGCCGGAGCAACTGATTCCACGCTACGCCTGCCCGGACGACGCCGGTACGAACGTCCCGCTCCCCCTAGGATCTTGACCATGCCGACCGAGGCCGCACCCTCCTCCCCCGCCGACGAGCCCTCCCACCTGGCGTCCGATCCGGCCTCCGATCCGGCCTCCGACCAGGCCTCCGACGACCCCGAGCACCCCCGGCACCCCGCCGAGGCGGCCGCCCGGGCCGCCGGACTCGCCGCGCTGGACCGCGTCGTCACCGGCTGCCGGGCCTGCCCGCGCCTGGTCGCGTGGCGCGAGGAGACCGCCCGCACCAAGCGCCGCGCCTACCAGGACCAGGACTACTGGGCCCGTCCGATCCCCGGCTTCGGCCCGCCGGACGCCCCGCTCGTCCTGGTCGGCCTCGCCCCCGCCGCCCACGGCGCCAACCGCACCGGCCGGATCTTCACCGGCGACCCCTCCGGCGACCTGCTCTACGCCGCCCTGTACGAGCTCGGGCTCGCCAACCGCCCCGAGTCCGTCCGCTACGGCGACGGCCTGGAACTGTCCGGCGTCCGGATCACCGACCCGGTCCGCTGCGCCCCGCCGGACAACAAGCCCAGCACCGCGGAACGCGACACCTGCCGCCCCTGGATCACCCGGGAGCTGGAGCTGATGCGCCCCACCGTACGCACCGTCGTCGCCCTCGGCGGCTTCGCCTGGCAGGCGATGCTGCCGGTGATCGCGGACGCCGGCTGGCAGCTCCCCCGCCCCCGCCCCGCCTTCGGCCACGCCGCCGTGGCCGCCTTCCCGGCCCGCGACGGCGGACCGGACCTGCGGATGTACGGCTGCTACCACGTGAGCCCGCGCAACACGAACACCGGCCGGCTGACCACCGCGATGCTCCGGGACCTGCTGCGCGAAGCCGCCCGCTCGGCGGGGCTCGACCCCCGGTAGGGCGCGGCGGAGCGGGCCGGTCGGTCGAACCGGTGGGTGGCCGTGATCCCGCCGTCCACCGGCAGCGTGACGCCCGCGACGGACGAGGCCCGGTCGCTCGGCGGCCAGGCGGCCGCTACCCGAAGCGGGCCAGCTTCCGCCTGCCCGCCGGGCGCCAGACCTCCGGCAGCCGGTGCCGGGCGGCCTCCTGCGCGGCCAGCTGGCGGCCGTAGAGGACGCCGTAGCCGAAGGGCTCGCCGCCGCTCGCCGCGTGGGCGGCGAGGGTGCTCGCGGCGACCACCGCGTCCTGGTGCTCGCCCAGCACCTCCTGGACGGCCTTCATCCGCTGGGTGTAGCGCTCGGCCCGGGCGCCGACGGCCGGGGCGGCGGTCTCGCCTGCGTACCGGGCGCGCTTGGCCGCCTTGCGGGCCGCGTGGAGGGCGAGGTCCCGTTCCCCGGGGGCGGCGGCGAGGGCGGCGCGGACGCGTTCGGCGGTGCGGTCCTGTTCGCGGGCGGCGATCCGGGAGAGCTCCGGGACGGCACCGCGGGCGGCGCGCGGGAGCAGCGGCGGGTCGGCGAGGAGGGTGGCGAGGGCCTGGCCGAGGGCCCGGCGGCGGGGGCTGTCGAGGGCGGCGACGACCTCCGGCCAGATCTGCCGGTACTCGGTCTCGCCCCACCGCTCCAGCGCGGCGGCGACCCGCTGCGGCCCGCATTCGGCGGGCAGCTCGCGGGCCTCGGCGGCGAGCCGTTCGGCCAGCACCTCGCGGTCCCGCGCCCCGCCGAGCGCGGCGGCGAGCCAGCGCAGCTCGGCGACCAGCTCGTCGGTGGTGCCGGGGGCGAACAGCCGCCGGAAGGTCCGCAGGGCGCTGCGCAGCCGCCGGCAGGCGACCCGCATCCGGTGCACGGCGTCCGGTTCGTCGGCCCGGACGGCCTCGTCCAGGCCGGCCAGCACCACGGCCTGCGCCTCGATGCGGGCCAGCAGCACCTGTCCCACCGTGGTCTCGGGTTTCGCCATGCGCGCTCGCCCCCTCGTCGGGTCAGCGGGAACGCCTTCCAGGCTAATGCGGCCGCGGCTGCTGTCGACCCGACGGGCGACCTCGCAGGCTACTGAGCGCGCGTCAGCCGGACCAGGGACCTACGGGCCCTCGTGCCGGACGCGGAGGCCATGGCATACTCCGGAGCGTGACGACCTCCTCCGATGCGACCAGGGCCCTGCGGGCCGCGGTGTTCACCGCGCTCGCCGTGCCGATGGCCGCGTTGGGCCAGGTGGTCATCACGGGCCGTCCGCTGCCGCTGTCGCTGGTGGCCACGGCCGGTGCCGTCGTCTTCCTGGTCGCGACCGTGCTGGCCGGCGGGGAGCGGCGGTTGCTGCACATCTCCGGCGTGATGGTGCCGGTCGAGCTGCTGCTCAACACCACGTTCAACCTGGGCCAGGCCGGCTGTTCGCCGGTGCTGGCCGGTCAGGTGCCCGCACGCGGGGTGAACCTGCTGGTCTGTGGTGGCGGTTCGGTGGACGGCTCGCTGCTGAGCGGCCCGCTGGGGCACACCGCCCAGTTGGCGCCCGCCGCGACCCAGCTGCTGCTCCTGCTGGTGCACCTGGTGATCGCGCTGGCGGCCTCCGCCTGGCTGCGGATGGGCGACGCCGCCCTGTCCGGCCTGGCCCGGGCGCTGCGCGCGCTGAGCGAGTCGCTGGCCGGCCCGCTGCGCGCCCTGGTCGTCCTGCTGCTCCCGGCCCCGGTCCGTCCGGTGCTGCGGGTGCCGCTGCCGGTGTCGGACCGCCCGCGGCCGCGCCGCGAGGACGTGGTGCTGAGCCCGGCGCCCCGGCGCGGCCCGCCCGCCTTCGCGCCTGCCTGCTGATCTCCGGCCTCATCTGATCATCCCCGTACCCGCCCGAAACGGGCCCGGTACGCCCGCAGGCAGTGCGCACGACTCCCGCGTTCACCGACCCCGCCGCAGCAGCTGCGGCTTCCCGCGCGCACCCGCGCGCCGCGTACAGGAGTTGACTCCCCCGTGTCCCAGGACAAGAACAAGAAGCGCATCAGTGCCCGCGAGCGGATCCAGGAGGCGCAGCGCCGCGAGCAGCAGGCCGCCAAGCGCCGTCAGCGGATCGTCGTGACGGTCTCCGCCGTCGTCGTGCTGGCCCTCGCGGGCGGTGTCGCCGTCGCGGTCAACTCGGCCTCGGACAAGAACGACAAGTCCTCCGCCGCCGCGTCCGCGCCGCTGGTCACCCCGGCCAACGCCTCCGGCCCGAACGGCACGGTGATCACCTACGGCAAGGCCGACGCCCCGCACACCATGGCGGTCTACGAGGACTTCCGCTGCCCGGTCTGCAAGCACTTCGAGGCGGCGAACGGCGAGACCGTCAAGAAGCTCACCGAGGACGGCCAGATCAAGGTGGAGTTCCACCTGGCGGCCTTCCTGGACAAGAGCCTCGGCGGCAAGGGCTCGCGCACCGCGCTGGCCGCCGTCGGCGCCGCGCTGAACGAGGGCGTGGACCAGTTCAAGGCGTTCCACGACGTGCTGTACGCCAACCAGCCGGACGAGCGCGAGGACGGCTTCGGCGACGTCAACCACATCCTGGACCTGGCCGGCCAGGTGCCCGGGCTGAAGACGGACGCCTTCGTGAAGGCGGTGACCGACAAGACCTACGCCCCGTGGGCGGCCAAGGTCGCCGACGCGTTCAACGACAGCGGCGTGACCGGCACTCCGACCGTCAAGGTGGACGGCAAGCAGATCACCCTGTTCGCCGGGAACGCCGTGGTCCCGCCGGAGCAGTTCACCGCGCAGGTGAAGCAGGCCGCCGGCCTCCAGTAGGCCGCGCCCCCGCCCCCGCGCACCACCGCACCGTACGGCACCACCCGGCCCGGCCGAACTCCCGGCCGGGCCGGCTCCTCCCAGCCAGCCACCGGAGTGTGCTGCCATGTCCGCTGCTACCACCGTGCCCCCGTCCCGCTCCGCTCCCGACGACGCCGCCCGGGCCCGGGCCCCGATCGGCGCGAGCCGGGCCTACGCCTTCCTGCTGTTCCTCGGCGGTCTGGTCGGGCTGGCCGCCTCGGCGGTCCTGACCTTCGACAAGCTCCGCATCCTGGAGAACCCCTCCTACGTCCCCAACTGCAACATCAACCCGGTGATCAGCTGCGGTTCGGTGATGCGCACCGAGCAGGCGGAGGTCTTCGGCTTCCCGAACCCGCTGCTCGGGCTGGCCGCCTTCGGCGCGCTGGCGGCGATCGGTGCGGGGCTGCTCGCCGGTGCGGCGTACCGGCGCTGGTTCTGGCTGGGGCTGAACGCGGGCACCGCGGTGGGCGTGGGGTTCGCGCACTGGCTGATCTACCAGGCGCTGTACGACATCGGCGCGCTCTGCCCGTACTGCATGGTGGTGTGGGCGACGGTGGTGGTGCTGTTCTGGTACACCACGCTGCACAACCTGCGCTCGGGCGTGATCCCGGTGGGCCCGCGGCTGGGAGTGGTCGTCCGGGAGGCGGCGCGCTACCACTGGGCGCTGCCGGTGCTGTGGGCGGCGGTGATCGCGCTGCTGGTCCTCAACCGGTTCTGGTACTACTGGAGCACGCTCCTCTGACCGTCCGTCACCCCACGTACCCGTCCGAGTGCAGCAGCGTGGCGGCGCCCGTCCGCCGGGCCTCCAGGGCCCCGGTGAGCCGGCGCGCCGCACCGGGCTGCAGCAGGACGGCCGCCTGGGCCGGGGTGAAGTACCCGTGGTCGGCGATCTCCTCGACCTGCGCCCGGACCACCGACCCGGCCGCGACCGTCCCGCCGTCGAACATGAACTGCACGGCGGGGTGGGCGTGTTCGCCCTGGTCGGGGATGGCGTCGCGCCACTCCACGACGAGCAGCCGCAGCGGCCCGGCCAACAGCCCCGTCTCCTCGTACAGTTCGCGGGCGGCGCACTCGGCGGGCCCCTCCCCCGGGTCCATCCCGCCGCCGGGGAACTGCCACTGGTCGCGGTAACTGGCCTTCAGCAGCAGGACCTTGCCCGCCTCGTCGGTGAGCAGCACGCTGCACCCGACGTAGGCGCGCACCATCCCGGCGAGCCACTCCTCCTCCGAGAGTGCCCAGGTGTCCGTCATCGCGCCTCCTCCGCCGACCGCCGCCGTCGGGGACAATCTGCCGCGATCCCCGCCCGCCAAACGGCTGTTCGCGCCGAATCCACCCGAATGAGTGCCGGGGGCGGCCTCAGCCGAAGACGGCCCGCCGGAAGGCGTTGCGCAGCTCGGTGAGCCGCTGGATGTCCCGGTCGTAGTGCACCTTGTTGGTGAGCAGCAGGGCCCAGCGGCCGAGCCGCCGGGAGACCCAGAAGCCGGTGCCGGTGAAGCCGTAGTGGACGAAGGTGCCCTCGGCCGGTCCGGTGCCGGGGGCGTACAGCCAGGACAGGCCGCGGGCGGGGGCGAGGCCGCCGGTCTGCTCGCGCAGCGACTCCTCGATCCACGCCCCGCCCCAGGGCAGCCCGGGCGGCGGGGCGAGCAGCGCGGTGAGGAAGCGGGCGAGGTCGCGGGCGGTGGAGAAGGCCCCGGCGTTGCCGGAGACCCCGCCGAGCAGCCGGGCCGAGGGGTCGTGGACGACGCCGCGCAGGTGGGCGCCGGCGCCCTGCTCGTACTCGGTGGGCGCGGTGCGGGCGGCGAGCGCGGCGCCGAGCGGACCGTAGCGGGTGTCGGCCATGCCGAGCGGCCGCCAGGCCCACTGCTCGGCGAGCCGGTCCAGCGGCGCGCCGCCGAGGTCCTCGACCAGGTAGGTGAGCAGCACGGCGGCCCGGTCGGTGTACTCGACGGCCGCGCCCGGCGGCCGGTGCGACGGGGCGGCGAGGACCCCGGCCCGGATCGCCGCCGGGTCGCGCCCGTAGAGCTGCTCGAAGCGGGTGTACGGGAGCATCCCGGCGGTGTGGGCCAGGAGTTGACGGACCGTCACCGTTCCGGCGGGGTGCCCGGCGGCGGGCGGCCACCAGGCGCCGAGCGGCTCGTCCAGCGGCAGCCGTCCGGACTGCCGCAGCACCCCGGCGCAGGGCCAGAGCGCGACCACCTTGGTGAGGCTGGCGAGGTCGTACAGGGTGTCCGGCCCGGGCCGCTGCCGCGCGTACGGCCCCTGCCCGAGCGCGCCGTGACCGCCGCCGCCGAGCGCGCTGCCGGCGTCGCCGACGGCCCAGACGGCGCCCGCCCCGACGGTGCGCGCGCCGTCCTCGACCAGCCGGTCCAGCTCCCCGCCGGGCGCGGCCAGGCCGGGGAGCCGGTCGGCTCCGGGTGCGTCGGGTCCAGTCGCTCGGTGGCTCATCCGTCCCCCTCCTCGGGCCGACGGGAGCCTTCCCCGCGCGGCCGCGGCTCAGACCGCCGGAGCGAGTTCCTTGCCGAGGCAGACGCTCTGCGGGTGGTCCTTGTAGATGCCGAACTTCCGGATCGCGGCGTAGCCCTCGGACTGGTACAGCGCGATGGCCTCGGGCTGCTCGGTGCCGGTCTCCAGGATGAAGCGGGTGCGCCCGGCCTCGACCGCGGTCCGCTCCAGGCGGCGCAGCACCGCGCGGGCCAGGCCGCGGCCGCGGGCGTCGGGGACCACGAACATCCGCTTCAGCTCGGCGTCACCGTCGCGCAGGCCGTCCGGGCCGGCCTGCTTGGCCCGCCAGCCGCCGCAGCCGACCGGCCGGCCGTCCAGGTAGGCGATCATGAACAGGCCGGCCGGCGCCTCGAAGTCCTCGGGGTGCAGGACGGTCTCGTCCGGGTCGCCGTAGCGGCGCACGTACTCCTGCTGCACCTCCGCCGACAGGGCCTGGGCGTCGGGGTGGGCGTAGCCGGTGACACGGAACTCGACGGTGCCGGTGTCCTGGGCGGTGCTGGTGCTCATGGTGAAAAAGCCTACGATCCCCGCTCAGCGGACCTCGAACCGGGCGACCAGCTCGTCCTTGCCGAACATCCGGGCGGTGTCCACGGCGCTCGGGACGCCGGCCCGGGGGTCGGCGCCGCCGGCCAGCAGCACGTCGAGCACGTCCGTGGCGCCCTTGAAGACGGCGCCGGCCAGCGGGGTCTGGCCGCGGTCGTTGGCGCGGTTCGGGTCGGCGCCGTACCGGAGCAGCTCCGCGACGGTGGCGGCGTGGCCGTGGTAGGCGGCGAGCATCACCAGGGTGTCGCCGCGGTCGTTGGTGAGGTCGGCCGGGGCGCCGGCCCCCAGGTAGGCGGACAGGGTGTCCGTCTCCCCGGCCCGGGCGGCGTCGAAGAGCTTCCCGGCGAGCGCGATCACCTCGGCGTCGGGGGCGTCGGCGGGCTGCTGGCTGGCGGCGTCGGTCATGGCGGGCGGCCTTTCCGGTCGGGTCGTCGGGCGGTCTCGGGGCTGCGCCCAGGGCACGGTAGCGGCCGGTGCCGCGACGGGCCAGCGGACGTCCGGGATCCGGATGACGGCCCGCACCCGCCACGACACGCGACCGCACGCGTTGCGCAGCCATTCGAGCGAACTTCCGGGACCCCCCGGAAACTTCCCACCCGCCGCCCGGGAATGCCTGGGCGCACCGAATCCCCGCGCGGCCCGGCCCCCACCCCGGCCGGTGCGCATACCGCCACCCGGCCGCCGGAACGGTATTGAACGGCAGAACCACCCATTTGCACCGTTCCATCATCTATTACTTTTTGTCACGATTAGTGCACTTTCCGTAACACCCCTGCTTGTCCCCACTTCCTGAGGAGCGGAACGTGATCCTCTCGATTTCCGGCATCGTCCTGTTCGGCACCATCGCCTTTCTCTTCTTCCGCCGGGACGGACTAAAGGTCTCCCACGCCATCGTCTGCGCCCTCTTCGGCTTCTACATCGCCGGCTCCTCGATCGCGCCGAGCATCACCGCGGGCGGCGCGAGCCTCGCCAGCCTGCTCAGCGGCATCAGGTTCTAGCCGCCACCTCCTCCCCCGCCGTACCGGCCCGGGCGCGGATCCCACACCGCCCCCGGGCCCCGTCGTTCCCCACCGCGCCCACCCCACCCGTCCCACCGCCCGGGGAGTCAAGGAATGCCGCTCCACCGCCACCTCAGCAAGGGCCGCACGATCGCCCGGACCGCCGGGGACCACGCCTCCGACATGTTCGCCCCGCTCTCCGTCATCGGCCGCGGCCTGCGCCACCACGTCGACTGGGCCAGGTCCCGCTGGCAGGAGACCCCCAAGGAGCGCCGCGGCCCGACGCTGTTCCTGACCGCCGCCCTGCTGATCGGCGTCTACCTGCTGCCGCACGGCCTGCTGTTCGCCCTGATCGCCCTGATGGCCAGCGCCGCCTGGGCCGGCCGGGCCCCCAAGGCGGCGCCCGCACCGCCCGCGCCGGACGCCGCCGACGTCAAGCTCGCCGCCCTCTACGCGGCGCTCACCCCGTACCTGTGCGGCCCCGAGGACGCCAACCCGCTGTACCACTTCGAGGGCGCCTACAAGAGCGCCTTCAGCGCGTGGGAGTTCGACCGCGAGGGCCGGCTCTCCCGGCTGGAGATGAGCTACCCCGCGTACTTCACCGACACCGAGCCGTCCTCCCGGGCCCGGATCGAGCAGGTGGTCCAGGGCAAGGCCGGCCGGGCCCGCGAGTACCGCTTCGACTGGGACGAGGAGTCCAACCGGCTGCGGATCACCGCACTCGCCCCGCTGCCCACCGACATCGCCGCCCAGCGCTTCGTGGCCGCCCCCGGCGAGATCGTGCTGGGCTTCACCGACGAGGACGGCACCGCCCGCACCATCCCGGTCACCCGGGGCGGCACCACCGTCCAGCAGCCGCCGGTGGTCTGGCGCACCGGCCCGCGCTCCTCCGAGCCGCACCTGCTGGTGCTCGGCGTCACCGGCTACGGCACCTCCAGCCTGCTGCGCTCGGTCGCCCTCCAGGCGCTCCCGTACGCGGACCTGGTGGTGGTCGACGGCGCGGGTACCGGCGAGCACGCCTGCCTGGTGAACCGGCCCGGCGTGCACACCGTGGAGACCAGCCTGCACGGCGCGCTGGCCGCCCTGGACTGGGCCGTCGGCGAGACCGAGCGCCGGCTCGCCGCGCTCAACGCCGCCCGGCACGCCGGCACCGCCCCGCCCGAGGACGCCACCCGGCCGCTGTGGCTGCTGCTGGACCACCCGACCGAGCTGAGCGAGCTCGCCCAGGCCGAGGGCCGCCCCGACCCGCAGGACCTGCTGGAGCTCCCGCTGCGGCACGGCCGGGCCGCCCGGGTCACCGTGGTGGTCGCCGACGACCTCGCCGCCCGGGACCGGCTCACCGCCACCGTCCGCACCACCACCCGGGCCCGGGTGGTGCTCGGCCCGGCCGGCCCCGACGAGGGGCGCGACGCGCTCGGCGCGCCGCTGGACATCGTGCCCGCCTCCCACGCCCCGGTCGGCCGCGGCTACGCCCGGATCGGCAACGGCGCCCCGCTCCGGCTCCAGGTGCCCGCCACCGTCGACCCGCTGGACGACGAGGCCCCGGCCCCGCTGCGGGACGCGGTGATCGCCCTGCTGCCGCACCGGGACAGCCGCACCGAGGCGGCCGCCGCCGCACCGCCCCGCCCGGACCGCCCGCCGGTGGTCCCCGCCGCCGAACCGACCGCGCCGGCCCGTCCGGTCGACCTGGCCAAGGGCGAGCCGATGATCCGTTCACGGCCGATCTCCTGACGGCCGGGCCGGGCCCGTCCCCCGGGCCGGTTCCCCGACCCTCGACCGGGGGCGGCGACCACCGCCGAATCCCGTCCCGGTACGCTCGTCACGGAAAGTCCGCACGATCACCAGATGTGAAATACGTGACACCTGGGGTGATATCACCGGCCAGATGTGACAAATCGGGCGCAGGTGGGTACAAACAGGGGCGGCACTACAGACGACGCATGTCCCGGGACGGGAATCTTCGTCGGAAGCCGAGCGTTGACCGAACGACGAAGAACAGCGACCACTAGTCCTGTGGGCCATAAGCCCGGGAGGCACGATTCATGAGCGAGCGAGCTCTCCGCGGCACGCGACTCGGGGCCACTAGCTACGAGACCGACCGTGGTATCGATCTGGCTCCCCGCCAGACCGTCGAGTACGCATGTCAGAACGGACACCGTTTCGAGGTTCCTTTCTCGGTCGAGGCCGAGATCCCCGCGACCTGGGAATGCCGCTTCTGTGGACAGGAGGCGGCGCTTCTCGACGGCGACGAGCCGGAAGAGAAGAAGATCAAGCCGACGCGCACCCATTGGGACATGCTGATGGAGCGCCGGACGCGCGAGGAGCTGGAGGAGGTGCTGGCCGAACGGCTGGCCGTGCTCCGCTCCGGCGGGATGAACCTCGCGGTACACCCGCGAGACACCCGTAAGAGCGCCTGACACCTCGCTCCCGCCCCGTGCGGGAGGACGCGAAAAGGGACCCTGGTCACCAGGGTCCCTTTCGCGTTGCCCACGACGGGCGCTGGTGCCGTCCGCGCGACGAGCCCCCGAGGGGCGGGGTGTCCGCCTCTCGGGGGCTCGTACGTCGTGCCGGTCCGGTCAGCCGGCGATCGGCGGGCGGTAGGTGGTGTCCGGGCCCTGCGGGCCGCGCGGGCCGTCCTCCGGGTCCACGACCTCGCCCTGGACCACCTTGCCGTCCGGGCGGTGGATGCGCAGCTGCTCCTGGAGCCGCATCGCGTCCGCGAACGGGTCGGCCCCGGCGGCGGAGGTGCTGCGCAGCGCCTTGTCCGCGGCCCGGCGCCCGACCGCCCGCCACAGCGCCCGGGTGGGCGGGAAGAGCAGGGTCAGGGCCACCAGGTCCGTCAGGAAGCCGGGGACGATCAGCAGCAGGCCGGCCAGCACGGTCATGCTGGTGCCGGTCTGCGGCTGCTGGGACTGCGGGTTCTTGCTCTGCTCGATCGCCGCCGACAACGCCTTCAGCCCGGCCCGCTTGATCAGCGAGCCGCCGATCAGGACGCCCGCGACGAGCAGCAGCACGACGGTGAGGCCGCCCAGCCAGGAGCCGACCTGGACCAGCAGCCAGATCTCCAGCACCAGCCAGGCGGTGATCAGCAGCGGCAGCACCCGGCGGAGCCTGCTACGCGGGGCCGGACGGGTGGGGGTAGCTTGCTGGGTCACGGTACGAATCCACTCCAAGCGGTGCTCTGCGCGCCGCACGGGAGGTCCGGGCCGGCTACGGCACCACCTGGTCCAACGATTCCTGCCCGGCCGGTGTTCCGGACGGGGCCTTCCGGCGGCGGCCGACCAGCACCGCCGCGCCGCAGGCCAGCAGGCCGCCGACGGCCAGCGTCCACTCGGGGGCGGCGCCGACCCGGTCGGCCACCGTGGTGCCGTCGCGCAGCGGGACGGTGGCCGACAGCTCGGCCGCGGTCAGCTCCTCGGTGCGCTGCCGGACGCTGCCGTCCGGGCCGATCACCGCGCTGATGCCGCTGGTGGCGGCGATCAGCACCGCCCGGCCGTGCTCGACGGCCCGCAGCCGGCTCATCGCCAGCTGCTGCTCGGGCTGGCCGGTCTTGGCGTAGGTCGCGTTGTTGGTCTGGACGACCAGGACCCGGGCGCCGCTGTCCACGGTGTCGCGGACGATCTCGTCGTACGCGACCTCGAAGCAGATCACGTCGCCGATCCGGGCCGGGCCGAGCTGCATCACGCCGTTGTGGTCGCCGGGGTAGAAGTCCCGGGCGACCCGCTGGAGGCGGGTGATCACCTTCATCAGCTGGGCGCGGAAGGGCACGTACTCGCCGAACGGGACGGGGTGCTGCTTGGTGTAGGAGGCGCCGGGGCCGGTGACCGGGTCCCAGACGATGCCCTCGTTCTGGACGTGCTGCGCGTCCGGGCCGTCCACCAGGGTGCCGACCAGGGTGGGCACGCCGACCGCCTTCACGGCCTCGTCGATCCGCTGGCGGGCCAGCGGGTCGCTGAACGGGTCGAGGTCGGAGGAGTTCTCCGGCCAGATCACGATGTCGGGGCGCTCGACCTTGCCGGCCCTGATGTCGGCGGCGAGCCGCTCGGTGGCCGCGGCGTGGTTGTTGAGGACCATCATCGGGCGGCCCAGGAAGTCCATCCCCGGGTTGGGCACGTTGCCCTGGACGATGGCGACCTTGACGGTGTCGTCGGCGGCCGTGGGCACCGGGACGAGGTAGCCGGCCAGCAGCGCGGCCACCGCCCCGAGCGCCGCCAGCGCGGCCGCCTTCGGGGCCCTGCCGGGCCCGCGCAGCCGCAGGGCGGCCCAGGCCAGCAGGGCGCCCGACAGGGCGACCGCGAAGGTGACCAGCGGCGCGCCGCCGAGCGCGGCCAGCGGGGTGTACGGGGTGGCGGTGTTGGCGAAGGCGAGCCGGCCCCAGGGGAAGCCGCCGAGCGGCAGCCGGTCGCGGGCCCACTCCTGGGTGATCCACAGGCAGGCCGTCCAGAGCGGCCAGCCGGGCAGCCGGGAGGTGACGGCCAGGGCGCCGCCGAGCAGGGCCAGGAACAGCGCCTCCACGACCGACAGGCCGATCGTGGCGTCCCAGCCGACCACCCGCAGCCAGCTGAGCAGCATCAGGAAGAACGGCAGGCCGAACGCGAAGCCCGTCCACAGGCCCTGGCGGAAGGTGCGGCCCCGGGTGAGCAGCGACAGCGCGGCGACGCCGAGCAGCGACAGCGGCCACAGGTCGTACGGCGGGAAGGCGAGGGCCAGCAGCAGGCCGGCCAGGGCGGCGAGGCCGGTGCGCGGGAGGCCGGCGCGGACCTTGGCGAGCGCACGGGCTCCGCGGCTCGCCCGGGGCGCCGGCTCCTGCGGCTCGGGGACGGCCTCGGGCCGTTCCTGGGTGACGGGAGTGGCCACCGGCGCACCATCTTCCTGGGGCTTGCTGTTCGGACGCTGTGCGAAGAAGGTACCCCGGAAGGTCGGAGACCCGTGAGGTCAGGGTGGTAGCGGGGTCAGCGCGGGGTGTAGCGGACCTCCCGCAGCGGCCAGTGCCCGGCGAGCCAGTCGGAGACGGCGCGGTACAGCGGGGCGTCCAGGTGGGCGCGGTCGGCCCGGACCCAGGAGCTGACCGAGACCGCGGACGGGTCCTCGCGGTCCGGGTAGATGTAGACGCAGCCGATCACCTCGTCGCGGTCCGGCTCCAGGACGGTGTAGGTGAAGCCGGTGCGGGCCTCGAAGTCGGCGGCGTGCCGGCGCAGGTCGTCGAGGTTCCGCTCCGGCGGCATCCCGTCGGCGGGCGGCCAGCCGCGGCCGGCCCAGCCGGGGGTGGCGCGGATGTGGGCGATGGAGCCCGTCCAGGCGGCGTAGTCGGAGGCGTTGTGCCGCTCGCCCAGGGGTTCCAGGCGGAACTCCGGGGCGAGCAGCTCGCGCGGGACGGTGAAGTCGGCGGGTACCAGGTCGGTCATGGTGATCAACCTAGGAGGCGACGGCCCGCCGATCCACGGGGTTTACCGCTGGTACACCGTGCGGCCGCGGACGACGGTGCGCAGGCAGGTCGGCAGCGGGTGGCCCGGGGTGAGGTCGGGCAGGCCGGGGGTGCCGGAGCGCGGGTCGGTGGACCAGCCGGCCACCCGGGAGTCGGGGGCCTGGACGACCAGCTCGCCGGCCGCCCAGATCGCGTAGCTGGCGACCGCGCCGGGGACCAGCACGCCGTCCTGGTCCCGGCCGACGGCGCGCCAGCCGCCCCGGGTGTGGGCGGTGAAGGCGGCCCGCACCGAGATCCGGTGCTCCAGGGTCCGGTGGAAGGCCGCCGCGCGGACGGTGCCCCAGGGGTCCAGCGGGGTGACCGGGGCGTCCGAGCCGAAGGCCAGCGGGACGCCGGCCCGCAGCAGCGCGGCGAAGGGGTTGAGGGCGGCCGCCCGCTCGGCGCCCAGACGCTGGACGTACATGCCCTCGGGCCCGCCCCAGGCGGCGTCGAAGGCGGGCTGGACGGAGGCGGTCAGGCCGAGTTCGGCGAAGGCGGCGACGGCCTCGTCGTCCAGGGCCTCGGCGTGCTCGACGCGGTGGCGCAGGGCCTTGACCCGGTCGGCGCCGACCCGGGCGCCGGCCTCCCGGACGCCCTCGATCACGGCGGCCACGGCCGCGTCGCCGATCGCGTGGAACCCGGCCTGGAGCCCGGCCCCGGTGCAGGCGGCGACGTGGTCGGCGACCTGCCCGGCGGTCAGGTAGGCGGTGCCGGTGTGCCCGGCGTCCGCGTACGGGGCGTGCAGGCAGGCGGTGTGGGAGCCGAGCGCGCCGTCCACGAAGAGGTCGCCGCCGGCGCCCACCGCACCGAGCCGGCGGGCGGTCTCGACACCGCCCAACTCGCCCCAGTAGCCGAAGACTTCGGGCCCCTCACCGGCGGCGGCGAGAGCCAGCAGGGCGGCCAGGTCGGCCTCCGAGGAGATCTCCGGGCCGGCGCACTCGTGCAGGGCGCCGATGCCGAGCTCGGCGGCGCGGGCCAGGGTGGCCCGCTGGGCGCGGCGGCGCTGCTCGGGGGTCAGCCGGGCCAGCGCGGTCCGCCGCACGACGTGGTGGGCGTCCCTGGTGAGCGGGCCCTCGGGGTCAAAGCCGGGCGCCTCGGCCAGGCCCTCGGTGAGGTCGCGCAGCGCCGTGGTGGCGAGGGCGGAGTGCACGTCGGTGCGGGAGAGGTAGAGGGCGGCGCCGCGGGCGGCGGCGTCGAGCTCGGCGAGCGTGGGCGGGCGGCCCTCGGGCCAGCCGCTCTCGTCCCAGCCGTGGCCGATCAGCACCCCGCCGGGCTCGGGCCGGGCGTCGACGAAGGCGGTGACGGCGGCCAGGGCGGCGGCCAGCGAGGGGCTGCCGGTGAGGTCGAGGCCGGTGAGCGCCAGGCCGGTGGCGGTGGCGTGCACGTGGGCGTCCACGAAGGCGGGGGTGACCAGGGCGCCGTCCAGCTCGACGATCTCGTCGGCGGTCGCGGCGTACGCCTCGGCGGCGCCGTCGCTGCCGACCCAGGCGACGTGCCCGCCCTCCACGAGCATCGCGGTGGCGAAGGGGTCGGCGGGGCTGTAGACGGCGCCGCCGCGCAGCAGGACGGTCCGGGGAGTGCGTTCGGTCATGCGGCCTAGTCTGCACCCCGCCCGTTCGCGGTCAGAGCTTCGGGGGTCGTGCCTCGTACGGGGTGGACAGGACGACGGTGGTGCGGGTGGAGACGCCGGCCGCGCTGCGGATACGGGCGAGCAGGTCCTCCAGGTCGCCGGGGGCGCCGACGCGGACCTTGAGTATGTAGTTCTCGTCTCCGGCGACGCTGTGGCAGGCCTCGATCTCGGGCAGGCCGGCCAGCCGTTCGGGGGTGTCGTCCGGGGCACTCGGGTCGAAGGGTTTGACCGAGATGAACGCGGTCAGCGCCAGGTCGACGGCGTCGGGGTCGATGATCGCGGTGTAGCCGCGGATCACCCCGCGCTGTTCGAGGCGGCGCACCCGCTGGTGCACCGCCGAGGTGGACAGGCCGGTGGCCTTGCCCAGGTCCGTGTAGCTCATCCGGCCGTCTTCGAGGAGCAGCTGGACAATGCGTTGGTCGAGATCCTCCACAGTGCGCAAACCTACCCGGTCGGGAGCACGGGGGGCGCACGCGGTGGCACGGGGAGGGATCGCAGGTACCGGGCGGGCACATGCCGGGCGAATGTGGCGTCCGGTGTGGCCAAGGACACACCCGGTGCATCACGGTGCACGGGACCGCAGGGTTATGAGTCCTGATCACAGGGAAGTGCTGGTTGTGGCCCTGGACGACCACGCCGGGCCCGATCCTAGGGGGATCCTCATGCCTGCTACTGACCAGCGTGTGCTGGGCGCCGACGAGACCGACGATATGACCGACCGCGAGGACCTCGCGGTCGATTACATGCCGGGCACCGACCCCGGCGAGGCGGAGAACTGGGACATCTTCCGGGTCGACTGCCCCGAGTGCCGCCGCCCGATCGCCCTGGTGGCGGACGAGGACCGGCTGCCGCAGCACGCGCTGCTGCCGACCGCCTGGAACCCCTTCGCCCCCGCGATCTGCCCGGGCTCGGGCACCCCGACGGACGACCTGGCCGAGGTCGAGGCCCCGGAGGACGCCGAACCGGCCCGGATCGACGCGCTGTTCAAGCTCCCGACCGGGCTGGACTGGCGCACCCAGCCGTTCTCGCACGCCGTCGCGCACCGCCCGGTGCGGCTCGCCGCGGTCGGCCAGGCCGCTCCGACCGCGCCCGCAGCCCCGACGGTCGCGACGATGCGGGCCGCCATCCCCGAGCAGCGCCGCCGTCGTCCGGCGCTGACCGCCCGTACCGCCAAGGCGAGCTGACGCTCCGCCGGGAACGCCTCCGGCCGTCACTCCGCACCCTGGAGTGACGGCCGGAGGCCGTGGAGAGGGAAGGCCGTCAGGCCTTCGTGAGGTGGCGGCCGATCACCAGGCGCTGGATCTGGTTGGTGCCCTCGACGATCTGCAGCACCTTGGCCTCGCGCATGTAGCGCTCGGCCGGGAAGTCCTGGGTGTAGCCGTAGCCGCCGAGCACCTGGACGGCGTCGGTGGTCACCCGCATCACCGCGTCGGTGCAGAACAGCTTGGCCATCGCCGCCTCCTTGGAGAACGGGCGGCCGGCGTCCCGCAGCCGGGCGGCGGAGAGGTAGAGCGAGCGGCCGGCCTCGATCTGGGTGGCCATGTCGGCGAGCATGAAGGACAGGCCCTGGAACTCGGCGATCGGGCGGCCGAACTGGCGCCGGGTGCGGGCGTAGTCGACGGCGAGGTCGAGCGCGGCCTGGGCCACCCCTATCGCACAGGCGGCGATGCCGAGGCGGCCGGAGTCCAGCGCGGCGAGCGCGATCTGGAAGCCCTGCCCCTCCTCGCCGACCAGCCGCTCGCGGGGCACTCGGGCGCCGTCGAAGTGCAGCTGCGCGGTCGGCGAGGACCACATGCCCATCTTGTGCTCCGGCGGGGCCGCGGAGAGGCCCTGCTGGGTGCCGGGGACCAGCAGGCAGCTGATGCCCTTGGGGCCGTCGACGCCGGTGCGCACCAGGGCGCTGTAGAAGTCGGCCTGGCCGCCGTGGGTGATCCAGGCCTTGGTGCCGTTCACCACGTACGTGTCGCCGTCGAGGTCGGCGCGGGTGCGCAGCGCGGCCGCGTCGGAGCCGGACTGCGGCTCGGAGAGGCAGTAGGCGCCGAGCTGCTCGCCGGAGAGCATGGCGGGCAGCCACGTCTCGCGCTGCTCGTCGGTGCCGAAGGTGGCCAGCGCGTGGCAGGAGAGGGTGTGCACGCTGACGCCGAGGCCGACGGCCAGCCAGCCGGCCGCGAGCTCCTCCAGCACCTGCAGGTACACCTCGTAGGGCTGGTCGCCGCCGCCGTACTTCTCGTCGTACGGGAGGGAGAGCAGGCCGGCTTCGCCGAGGGTGCGGAAGACCTCCCGCGGGAAGCGGCCGGCGGCCTCGTCCTCCGCCGCGCGCGGCTGGAGCTCGCGCTGGACCAGGTCCCGGGTGAGGCCCAGCAGCTCGCGGGCCTCCTCGGTGGGCAGCTGGCGCTCCACGGCTTTCACAGGGGAGGGGGTCATGGCGGTGGTCGCCTCCTCGATCGGGGCGCGGGACCGAGGTGTCGGCCGGTCCGGCGTGGGTGTGGCTGGTCGGACCGACCGGCACCGGGTTGCGGTGAACGGCCGTTCACAGTCGTGGCGAAGGCGAGTATGCCCGAAACCCGCGCTGCCGTCACGACCTGCACATATGAACTGGACGCAGTGGCGGGCTACGGCACCGTAGGGTTGACGTTGTGGCTGTATCCGAACCCCTCCCGACCCGATTCCGGCCCGCTCCGGGCGACCGGCTGACCGCGCTCGCGGCCGAGTTGCGAGCGCTGCCGCCCTCCTGCGGGCCGGTGCGGCTGGTCGCGGTGGACGGCCACGCGGGCTCCGGCAAGACCACCTTCGCCGGACGGCTGGCGGCGGCGCTCGGCGGGGCCCCGGTGGTCCACCTCGACGACCTGGCCACCCACCGCGAGCCCTTCGGGTGGACCGGACGGCTGCGCGAGCAGGTGCTGGAGCCGCTGGCGGCCGGGCGGGACGCCGAGTACCGGGTGTACGACTGGACGCTGCGCCGCTTCGCGGGCGCGGCCGCGGTGCCGGCCGCCCCGGTGGTGCTGGTGGAGGGGGTCGGCGCCGGGCGGCGGGCGGTGCGGCCGTGGCTGGCCCGGGTGATCTGGATGGAGCTGGACGCCGTCTCGGCCCGGCGGCGCGGGGAGGAGCGGGACGGACCGGAACTGGCCGAGTTCTGGGCGGGCTGGGCCCGGGCCGAATCGGCGCATTTCGCCGCCGATCCGAGCCGTCCGCACGCCGTGACGCGGGTCGACGGGGTGACCGGCCGGATCGCCCCGGACACCGTCGGTGAATCTTCAACCAACGCCTTGACCTGCGACATCGCCAGGATCTAGGTTCTCCTCAGCCACCGGAACACCAGATTCCGGTTGCCTCGGACCCGGTGCCCCCGGCTTGTTCCCCCGTGAGCCGGGGGCCCCGTCCGGTCCCCTTCCGAAACCCGCTCCCCCGCCGCCCGTTTCGTCGCCCGGCCGCTCAACGGCCGCTCGTGCGATCGCATTTGCCCCTGTGCGGCACCCTTCCGGATCAGCGCCGCGCCGGTACGATTCCTGGCAGGCGCAGTTGCGCCACAGGGGGTCGACGACCACCGGCCAGGCTAGGCGCAGGCAACCCGCCGGCCGAGCCCCGGGCCGCACCGCGGGGGGCGTGAGTGACGACGGTGGACAGTTCCGACAGCACGGCGGGCGGGCCCGACCGGCTCGCCGACCGCGCCTGGCTGCGCGCCATGGACGCGTACACGGCCGGTGCGTACACCCGGGCCGAGGAGGAGTTCCGGGCCGCCGTCCGGCTGGACCCGGGCATGGCCGACGCCTGGCTCGGACTGCACGCGCTGCGCAGCGACACCTCGGCCGCGCTGCTGGCCATGTACCGCAACCAGAAGCGGTTCGGCGAGCAGCGGCGACTGCACCGACGGCCGCTCAGTTCCTGGTACTGGCTGGGCTGGTGGGTGCAGCCGGTGCTGGAGGACGCCCGCGACCTCGCGCTGGCGCACGCCTCGCACTGGCTGGACGGGCGCCACCTGGCCGAGCTGGACCGGGCGTTGGAGCAGTGTCCGGCGCCCAGCGAGGACCCGTCCGCCCGCTTCCTGTACGCCTGCCGGTCCTACCTGCTCAAGGACTGGGAGCAGCTGATCCGGGACACCGACCGCCTGCTGGACGACCCGCTGCTCGGCATCGAGGCCGGGCTGTTCGCCGGCATGGCGCGGGTGCGCCTCGACATGTGCGCCCAGGCGCAGGCCCCGCTGGCCGCCTCGCTGGCCCGCTGCCGCTCCGAGCAGCCGCAGCGCAAGGAGCTGCGGTACTGGCTGGCCCGGGCGTACGAGGGGGCCGGGCGCAGCACCGCGGCGCTGCCGCTCTACCGGGCGGTGCACCGGGCGGACCCGGCGTTCATGGACACCGCGACCCGGCTGACGGCCATCTCGGCCGAGGACGCGCTCGCCGACGGCCTCGTGGACGCCATCGCGGACGGGCTCGCGGACGGGCTGACGGCGGGCGGGAGCCCGGGTGCGGCCGACGCCGCCGCACCGGGCGGGCCGGGTGTCGAACCCGGCTACCCGGACGACGCCGGATACCCCGAACTGCCCGGGTACGGCGATGAGTTCGGGAACGCGGGCGGTCCTGGCGGCGCGCCCGTCCCCGGCGACGGGCTGTCGAGCGACGGAGTGCCCGGCGGGCTGTCGAACGGCCTGCTGTCGAACGGCTTGGCGTCGAACGGCGGCGGACCCTCGGTGGACGCCGGACTGGTGGACGGCCCCCCGGCGGACGGGGCCCTGGCCGGCGGCGCCCTGCTGGACGGGACCGCGACCGGCGGCGCCCGGCTGGACGGCGCCCCGGCCGACGGCGCTCCGCAGGCCGCCGGGGAGCGCTCCGGCTCGGGCGCCCCGACCGGCCCCGCCGTACCGCCGCTGCCCGCCCTCGGCCGGGTGCAGCCCCGGACCGCCGCCGTGCCGGAGCTCCGGTCCGCCGGCGACGAACGGGAGTTGGACGCGGCCCTGGCCGAACTCTCCCTGATGGTCGGCCTGGAGCCGGTCAAGCGCCAGGTGCGGGCGCTGTCCGCCCAGTTGAGAATGTCGCGGCTGCGGGCCGAGCAGGGCCTGCCCGTCCAGCCGCCGAAGCGCCACTTCGTCTTCTCCGGCCCCTCGGGCACCGGCAAGACCACCGTGGCCCGGATCCTCGGCCGGGTCTTCCACGCCCTCGGCCTGCTCTCCGGCGACCACCTCGTGGAGGCCCAACGCGCCGACCTGGTGGGCGAGTTCCTCGGCCAGACGGCCGTGAAGGCGAACGAGCTGATCGACTCCGCGCTGGACGGCGTGCTGTTCATCGACGAGGCGTACAGCCTCTCCAACTCCGGCTACACCAAGGGCGACGCGTACGGCGACGAGGCGCTCCAGGTGCTGCTCAAGCGCGCCGAGGACAACCGGGACCGGCTGGTGGTGATCCTGGCCGGCTACCCCGAGGGCATGAACCGGCTGCTCGCCACCAACCCCGGCCTCAACTCCCGCTTCACCACCCGGGTCGACTTCCCCAGCTACCGCCCCGGCGAGCTGACCGCGATCGGCGCCGCGCTGGCCGGCCGGGACGGCGACGGCTGGGACGAGGACGCCGCCGAGGAGCTGGCCAGCATCTGCACCCACGTGGTCCGCGAGGGCTGGATCGACGAGCTGGGCAACGGCCGGTTCATCCGCACCCTGTACGAGAAGTCCTGCGCCTACCGGGACCTGCGGCTGACGCTGCTGCGCGAGCCGCCAGGCAGGGAGGACCTGGCCACCCTGCGGCTGCCGGACCTCGTCCAGGCGTACGGGGAGCTGATCGACGGCCGGAGCTGATCCCCGCACCGGCCCCTTGCTCAGCCCCTGAGGAGCGCGGCCTCCCGCTCCCGGTCCAGCCCGACCCTGGCCCGGTCGCTCCGCTGCGGCGCGCTGCCGCCGATGGACCGCAGCCAGGCCCAGGTGGACTCGACGGTCTCGGCGACCGGGCGGCAGCGCAGCCCGGCACCGAGCGCGCGCTCGACCGAGCCGGTGTGCAGGAAGTCGTACAGCTCGCCGGGCCCCAGCCAGATCGGCAGCTCGGTCCACGGCTCGACGCCCGCCGCGAGGATCCGCTCCGGGTCCGTCCAGCACAGTTCGGCGTCCGAGCCGGTGGCCCGTACGCAGGCCTCCAGCAGCTCGCCCATGGTGGCGTGGCCGGACGGGCCGACCAGGTTGTACGGGCCGCCGAGCCGGGCCGCCGAGGCGTCCAGGAGCCAGGCCGCGAGGTCGCGCACGTCGATGTACTGGAGGGCCAGGTCGCGCGGCCCGGGGGCGAGCACCGGGCCGCCCTCGGCGATCCGGTTGAGCCACCAGGGCAGCCGGCCGATGTCCTCGTGCGGGCCGATGATCAGCCCGGCCCGGGCGAGCAGCGCCCGCCCGCCGAACTCCGCCTCCAGCGCCAGCTCCGCGCCGCGCTTGGCCTCGGCGTAGGGCACCTCGCCGGTGAGGTCCGGGGAGGAGGCGACCACCGGCGCGGCCTCGCCGGCCCCGGCCACCAGCGGGTGGTCGTACACCGACCGGCTGGAGACGTAGGCGTAGTGGCCGACCCGGCCGTTCAGGAGGCGGGCGCTGTCGCGCACCGCCGCGGGGGCCCAGGACCAGGTGTCCACCACCGCGTCCCACTCCCCCGTCCCGAGCGCCGCGAGGCCGTCCGGCGCGGTGCGGTCGCCCGTCAGCACCCGGACGCCCCCGGGCGCGGGCTGCGTGCCGCGGTTGAGGGCCGTCACCTCCCAGCCCCTGGCCAGCGCCTCCTCGGCGACGACCCGTCCGACGAACCCGGTTCCACCCAGCAGGAGAAGTCTCATGCCGACCACCCTGCTACCAGGGTGGCCGGCATGGGAACGGGTGCATGCTCAGGGCAGAATCGCCAGGAGCGGACACGCCGTCGGCGAAAGCCGGAACTCTCCGGGGAGGCGCCGGCCGACGGGCGTCAGGCCGTGGCGCGGTGGTCCGGGTCGTGCATCTCGCCGACCAGCTCCTCCAGCACGTCCTCCAGCATGACCACGCCGAGCGTGCGCCCGTCCTGGTCCAGCACGGCGGCCAGGTGGCAGGTGGCCCGGCGCATCGCGCCGAGGGCGTCGTCCAGCGGGAGGCTGCCGCGCAGCACCGTGATCGGCCGCCACAGGCGGGCCGGGACGGGTGCCGAGGGGTCGTCCACGTCGAGGATGTCCTTGAGGTGGACGTAGCCGAGGTAGCCGTGGCCGGCCGGGTCGCCGTCGGTGACCGGGAAGCGCGAGAAGCCGGTGCGCAGCGCCAGCTCCTCGACCTCGGCGGCGGTCGCCTTGGTGTCCACGGTGACCAGCTGCTCGGGCTTGAGCAGCACCTCGGTGACCGGGCGGCGGCCCAGCTCCAGGGCGTCCTCCAGGCGCTCCTGGCGGCTCTCGTCGAGCAGCCCGGCGTCCCGGGAGTCCGCCAGCAGGTACATCAGCTGCTCGGTGGTGAAGACCGACTCGACCTCGTCCTTGGCGTCCACCCGGAACAGCTTCAGGATGCCGTTGGCGGAGGCGTTCAGCGCCCGGATCACCGGGGCGAGCCAGCGGGCCAGCCGGTCCAGCGGCGGGCCGAGCCAGAGCGCGGCCTTCTCCGGGCCCGCCATGGCCATGTTCTTCGGCACCATCTCGCCGAACACCATGTGCAGGAAGACCACGAGGGCGAGCGAGATACCGAACGAGAGCGGGTGCATCAGGCCGGACGGGACGCCGATCGCGTAAAACGGGCCCTCCAGCAGCGAGGCGATGGTCGGCTCGGCGAGGGCGCCGAGGCCCAGCGAGCAGACCGTGATGCCGAGCTGGGCGGCGGCCAGCATCGCCGAGACGTTGGACAGCGCGTGCAGCACGGTGCGGGCGCGCTTGTGCCCGGCCTCGGCGAGCGGCTCGATCTGGCTGCGGCGCACCGACACCACGGCGAACTCGGCGCCGACGAAGAAGGCGTTGCCGAGCAGGAGCAGCAGCGCGACGGCCAGTTGCAGGGCGGTCATCGGCCCTCCTCCCGGTCCTCGTCGAAGCGCGCGGGCGCGGTGGTGCGCTCCACCCGGACCTCGGTGGTGCGGTGGCGGTCGACACCGGTCACGGTGAACCGCCAACCGGGCAGCTCGGCCTGCTCGCCCACCTCGGGGAGCTTGCCGAGCAGGTCGGCGACCAGGCCGGCCAGGGTCTCGTACGGACCGTCCGGGGCGTTCAGGCCGATCCGCTCCAGCTGGTCGATCCGGGCGCGGCCGTCGGCCTCCCAGACCGGCAGGCCGTTGACCGGCGGCAGCGGGAACAGCTCGGGGTGGTCGTCGGGGTCGTGCTCGTCCTGCACCTCGCCGACGATCTCCTCGACGATGTCCTCGACGGTGACGACGCCGGCGGTGCCGCCGTACTCGTCGACCACGATGGCCATCGGCTGGAGGCGGCGCAGCTGGTCGAGCAGCCGCTCGGCGGGCAGCGTCTCGGGCACCAGCAGCGGCGGCGAGGCCAGCTCGGCGACCCGCACCAGGCCGCGCCGGGCGGCCGGGACGGCCAGGGCGTCCTTGAGCGTGACGATGCCGGTGACCTCGTCCAGGCTGTCGGTGTGCACCGGGAAGCGGGACAGGCCGGTGGCCCGGGTCAGGTTGATGACGTCGGAGGCGGTGGCGTCGCGCTGGAGCGCGGCCACGTCGACGCGCGGGGTCATCACGGACTCGGCGGTCAGCTCGCTCAGCGCGAGGGTGCGGACGAACAGGGTCGCCGACTCCTCGTCTATCGCGCCGGCCTTGGCCGAGTGACGGGCCAGCGAGACCAGCTCGTCGGGGGTGCGGGCGTGCCCCAGCTCCTCCTGCGGCTCGACGCCGAAGGCCCGTACGGTCCGGTCGGCGGTGCCGTTGAGGAAGCTGATCAGCGGGCGGCAGACCCGGGAGAAGGCCATGTGCGGGGCGGCGACCGCGCGGGCCACCTGGAGCGGGCGGGAGATCGCCCAGTTCTTCGGCACCAGCTCGCCGATCACCATCTGGACGACGGTGGCCAGCACCATGCCGACGATCACGGAGACGCCTCGGGCGGCCGAGTCGGGCACGCCGATGCCGGTCATGACGGGTGCGAGCAGGGTCGACAGGGCCGGCTCGGCGAGCATGCCGACCACCAGCGAGGTGACGGTGATGCCGAGCTGGGCGCCGGAGAGCTCGAAGGAGAGGTGCCGCAGGGCCCCGGCGACGCGGCGGGACTTGGCGTCGCCCGTCTCCGCGGAGCGTTCCACCTCACCGCGCTCGACGGTCACGAAGGCGAACTCGGCAGCCACGAAGAGGCCGTTGGCGAGGATCAGGAGAACGGCTGCGAGCAACAGCAGCCAGGCGGTGATCACAGTGCCGCCTGCCTTCCGGGGAGCGGAAGCGAGGCGGCGCAGGTACTACCGGACGGATCGTCCATCGAGGGGGAGTGTCACTCCTCTGGTCGGGTTCGGGCACTCGATTTTCGGGCAGGGCGAACTTTGCCCTGCTTTTACCAGCGTAGACCATACCCGGATGGGCGTAGGAAGCCCGTTCGGCCCGCCGGGGACGGGGAACCCCAGGTGGGGGGACGTCCGCCCGGCTGCGGGCCGGGGAGCGGGCTCAGGCCCGGTGCAGGCCTTCAGGCCCGGGAGCGGGCTCAGGCCCGGTGCAGGCTTTCAGGCCCTGGAGCGGGCTCAGGCCTGGGCGTGGTGCTCGACCAGGTCGCGCAGCGCCCGGGCGTCCGCGATCGCCTGGTCCTTGCCGACGCCGGACTGGATGCCGACCGCGGCGAGCGAGGTGCCGTCGGCGAGGTCGAGGGTGGCCCACGGGTCGCCCTGGCGGAAGTTGACCCGGACGATCTCGGCCCAGGCCAGCCGGCGCCGGCGGACGAAGTTGACCACCGTCACGCCCTCCGCGTCGGCGCTCACCTTGGGGCGGGCCAGCATCAGGCCGACGCCGGCGAACAGCAGGCCGCTGGCCGTCATCATGATCCGGTCGTTGAGCTGCCAGTTCTCCGGGAGCAGCACGGCCATCGCGGAAAACAGCACCACCATCAGCACGCAGACCGGCAGCAGTACGGCGCGGGTGCGGCGCGGAGCCCAGGTGACGGGGAACTGGACGGACGGCGTGGACACGTGGGTTCTCCGGGGGTGGTTCTGGGGGCGGCAGCACGGCGGGGGGGGGGGGGGGGGCCGCCGCCCCCCCCCCCCCCCCCCCACAAAAAAACACCACCGAAGCGGAGAAAAAAAAAAAAAAACAAA
>NZ_JBHUAL010000079.1:0-36546 GCF_042789775.1 Kitasatospora sp. NPDC056800
GGCGGGGGGGGCCCCCCCGCCCCCCCCGGGCGGGGGGGGCCCCCCCGCCCCCCCCCCGGTCCTACCCCCCAACCCGATCCAGCCCGGTCACGGTGGCCGGACTCACTCGAGGTCCGCGAACAGCTCGATCTCGAAAGCGCGGTGTGCCGTCGGGCGAACCGGCTTCCGGAACGGGTCCGGCAGCACCCCTCCGGTCGGCTTCGGGATCGGCTCCTGCGTCGGGCGGGGGCGGCGGGGACGCCGGGGCGGCACCGTGGCCTTGGGCGGGCGGCGATCAGCCGGCCGGGTGTTGGCGTTGTGCCCGATGCGCTTCCGCTGCGTCCGAATCATGACAGTCTCCTTGATCACGTATTGCATCCTCTAAGTGCGCCGGCGCACCCCCGGAAACATCGATTCGAAGCCATCGGCTATTCGTTCGAATTCACTGGAGCGAACGGCTCCGCGCTACTGGCGATGTGCCAGCCGGGGTGAGGTGAATGCAGCGTGGCAGAACCACTGCCACTTGCCAACTCACGTGCGTTAGCCGAACGTTAATCGCCGATCGGCGGTCCGTGGCATGCTGTCTCACATCGGTCGACTCGACCGACCGCGAGGAGCTGCGAAAGGGGGCGACAGGCATGGAGTTTCGCATCCTGGGACCGGTGGAAGTCCTACGGAGGGGAGTCCCGGCGGAGGTCAATCCGAAAATTCTGGAGTTCCTCGCCGCACTGTTGCTGAGCGCCAACGGCAGCGTCACGCACACGGAGATCACGAGCTACCTCTGGCCGGGCGAGAATTCGAACGCGGGTCGAATTCGCCAGTGTTCCCACCTGTTGCGGCAAGCCGTACCCGATATCCCACTACGGAACGGTCGAGGTTTCTGCCGGATCCAGGTCGATCCGCACCGATTCGACTACACCCGTTTCCAGGAGCACCGCGACCGGGCCGACGGCGCGGCGGGCGCGTCGATCCGACTCCGAGAGCTCAGGGCGGCGGTCGGACAGTGGCAGGACTCCGGTCCGCTGGCAGGCCTGTCCGGGGCCGGGTTCATCCGGAAACGTGAGGCCCTCCTGGCACAGCTCCGCGACGTGACCGCCGAGTGCGTCCGGGCCGAGCTGGAGTGCGGCCGACACCGCGCCGCCCTCGACCGGGTCGGCGAGGCACGTGCGCGCTGGCCCGAGAACGAGACGCTGCTCGAACTCGAGGTCCGGGCCCTGGAGACCGTGGGCCGCCCGGAGGAGGTCGAGCCGCTACTGGCCGACTGGGAAAGGCGGTTCGGACGCCCCACCGTTCATCTCCTCCTCGCGCCTGACGGGGGCCGGCCGCCAGGAGCCCCCACCCAGGCCGCTCGCCCGACACCCCGCCAGCTCCCGCCCCGGCCGCCCCACCTGGTCGGCCGGGACGCCCAGGTCGACCGGATCAGCAGCATTCTGCTGGGCCGGACCAAGGGCCGGTCCAGAATCGCGGTGGTCTCGGGCATGCCCGGGGTCGGGAAGACTGTCCTGGCGAAGCAAACGGCGGACGAGCTCCAACAGCACTTCCCCGACGGCACCCTCTACGTCGACCTTGGTGGCTTCTCGTCACGCGAGCCGGAACGATACGAACAACTGCTCGTCAGGTTCCTCAACGACCTCGGCGTGCCGGCGACCACCCCCACCCGGGACGGCCTGCTCGCCGCCTACCGCACCGCCCTGGCCGACCGGGCCGTCCTGCTGCTCCTGGACAACGCCCGCAACGAGCGACACGTCCAGCACCTCCTTCCCGGGCCGGGGAACAGTGCCGCAATCGTCACCAGCCGTCGGCAGCTGCACGGGCTGTCGATCAGTCAGGGCGCCGACCTCGTGACTCTCGGTCCCCTGAGCCGGCGCGCCGCGGCGGAACTGTTGCACAGCCGGCTCGGCGACCAGCGGATGGATCTGGTCGGCCCGTTCGTCGAGGACCTCGTCCAGTGCTGCGCCGGCATGCCCCTGGCGTTGGCGATCACCGCCGCGCAGCTCCTCAAGCGTCCGCCGCAGGCGATCGGGGACGTCAGCCGCGGCCTCCGAGAGGAGAGCACCCGGCTTCGTCAACTCGACCTGGGCGCGGAGGAGACCAGCGTCCGTCTGTCGTTCGAGATCTCGTACGAACAGCTGCCGCCCGCGGCGAAGGAGCTGTTCTGGAAGCTGGCGGTGCACCCAGGCCCCACGATTAGCTGGACCGCCGTCCGCGCGCTCCAGCCGACAGATCCGGTCGGCACCAGCAACGCGTTCGACGAACTCCTGACCATGAGTCTGGTGTCCGAGACCGCGGTCTCCCGCTACACCCTCCATGACCTGCTCCGGGTCTACGCCGGCGAGCTGGCCGCGCAGCGAAGCGACACCGAGCGAGCCGAGGCCGCCGAACGCGTCCTGGAGTTCCTGCTGCAGAACGCCGCAGCCTGCGACCGCAGGCTGGACTCGGCCCGGGACCTGCCAACCGGCGAACCACACGGGATCCGCATCGACGTCCCGAAGGACGCCACCGGAGCGATGGCCTGGTTCGAGGCCGAGTACTCCACGTTGACAGCCGTCATCGGCACGGCCACGGCACGCGGACTCGACCGCTACGCCTGGCTGCTGCCCCTGGTGATGGTCACCTTCCAGTGGCGGTCCGGCCGCTACTTGGACACCCTCCGGCACCTGACCGGCGCGCTCGAGGCAGCCCAGCGGGTCGCGGCGCCGACGGACGTCGCCATGGTCCACCGCATGCTCGGCGGTACTCACCGCGGCCTCGGAAATCTCGCCCGGGCGACCCACGAGCTGCGCAGCGCGGTCCGGCTGAGTGAGGAGAACGAGGACGTCCGCGGCACAGCCCAGGGCCACTACACGCTCGGGATCATGCTGCGGGAGAACGGCGCGCCCGGCGAGGCGCTCGAGCACCTCACCCGGGGACTCACCGCGTTCCAGGAACTCGGCGACGTCCTCGGCGAGGGGGCGGCGTTGACCGGAATCGGCGCCGCGCACTACGACCTACGACGGTACGGCGTCGGCCTGGACTACTGCCGTCGGTCGCTCAACCTGCTGAGCGGCACGGACGACGTCAACGGCCAGGCGTCCGCACTGTTCAGCTCGGGCCGGATCCACGTCGCACTCGGTGACCACCGGAACGCCGCGTCTGCTCTGGTCCGGGCGGTGAGGCTGTACCGGTCGCTGCACTACCGGAGCCGGGAGGCCAGGACCCTGGTCTGGCTCGCCGACACACTCGTGCTCGCCGAGCGGCCGCTGATGGCAGCCCAGGCGGTCGCCCAGGCCCGGTCCCTGCTGGCCGGGCTCGGCGAGAACGACCCCGACGCCGCCATCGAGAGCCTGAGGTCCCAACCGTGAGCGCCGGCCGGCCGGGTGCCGCCCGGTGGCTCAGGACCTCCACAGCCCGCGACGGTAGTAGGCGGTCGGATCAGGTTCCGTCGCCTTCGGGGACGCGGCCGACCCGAAAGCGGGCAGCATCGGCCGAAGGTAGCCGGGCAGCTCGTCCGCCGCCCTCGGTCGCTCCTGCGGGTCGAACGAGACCATCGCCAGCCCCAGGCTCCGGAGCTCGTCGGGAATCCGAGCTCGGAGGCCGCGTGGGAAGGCCTGTTCGGTGCCGTCGAAGGGGTACTCCACTCCGGCGTACGGCAGCTCTCCGGCGAGCATCTGGAAGAGCAGCGCGCCGAGGGAGAAGACGTCCACCTGCGAAGTGAGCACCGCGTTCGACACGTACTGCTCCGGCGGGGCGTACCGGGGACTTCCGCCCGGCTCGGTGTTGGCCTCTCCGACCTCCGTGGAGATGCCGACGTCCAGCAGCCGCACACAGCCGTCGAACTGGATCATCACGTTCCTCGGCGTGACGTCGCAGTGGACGTAGCCCTTCCCGTGCAATCGACCCAGGATCTCGCAGAGCTGTGCGAGAACCGAGGCGGCCGCCGCGACCGGAACGGGCTCGTGCTCGTCGATCCACTCGGCGAGGGTGATTCCTTCGACCAGCTCCATCACCATGAACCTCCGGCCACTCCGGCCGAATTGCCCCTCGTCGAAGACCCGGGGGATTCCCTGGATCTCCAACACGTCCCGCATCCGCTCGCATTCCTGATGCATGCGGTCGCCGTAGTAGGCGAAGTCATCGGTCGATTCGAATGTCCGGGCGGTCTGCACTTTGACTGCCACATCGCGCCCGAGCAGTGTGTCCCGACCGACGAAGATCTCGCCCATACCCCCCTTGCCGAGCTCGCGGATCACTTTGTAACGGCCGTTGAGCAAAGTCCCAGGAACCAACGCACCCGCTCCGTATGGAAATGGAAACACCCCGGACATGCTCGACCGAGCACCTCGGAGCGCAGAAAAGTGAGGTCATTATGACAGGCAGTTGGCCACCCGAAGGTCTGGTCGGCAATTCCGCCGCCATCCGGATAACGCTCGGCATGTTCGGACCGGAGCAGTACCGCTGTCCGGCGTCCGACGTGTTCAAGGCCCGCGGACTCCGGGCTCGCGAACGGCCCGAACGGAAGCCCGAGGCCCTGGAACCGTTCACCAACGGTCCGTTCATGGCGGCGGCCGACGAACTCGAACGGTCCGCGGACGAGCCGTCGCCGAGCGAGCCGCGTCGCGGGTGGCCGCGCCCCGCGCACGACGGTGTCCAGCAGTGGACCGCGCACGCGCTGCGCATGTACCGCGAGGCCTTCCCCTACGACCCCGGGCTCTCCCCCTCCCGCACACCCTGGGTCTACCGGCACCATGGTCCGGCACCCGAGGGCCAGGGCGACGCTGAGTACCGGATCACCGTCTGGGGCCGCTACTTCGAGTCCCCCGACGGCCGGCTCCGTGAGCTGAGGCTGCCCGTCAACCGACTACGGGACCGCACCGACGCGGAGCGCGCGGTGGCCGCTCTCGTCACGGCCGAGGGGACGCCGGACCCTCGGGTCGAACAGATCCGAGTCGTCCAGTTCGCGCTTTCCGACGGACGAACGGCGAGCGTCTTCAACGGCACCCGGCAGGAAGCGGTGGCGGCTCACCGGGCCCACGGGGCCGCGGCGGTACGGGCGTTGCTCGACGGCCGCGAATTCCGACCCGGCTCCGCCTGTGTCTCGTGCACCGCCGCGCCGGTCTGCCCCACCCTCAGTCGAACCAGTGGTCTACTCGGCGTCTCCAACCGAAGCCGGCCGCGCCGCACTTGGTCCTCCAGCACCGGCAGGTCGCACCGCAGCTGCCCGGCCCGCGGCTACCTGCGCGGCCTGCGACTCCCGGTCGACGGCCACCTGGAGCGAGGTCCCGCCGCCGAGCGCGGCCGAGCGATCCACGCCTACCTCGCCGAGCGGCACCAGCGGAGGCCACTCACCCCGTGCCCGGCCGAGATCCCGGACGACTGGGTGCCCGAGGGCTACCAGCTCCCCGACGAGGAACGTCGGCTCGGCGCCCGGCTGCTGCACCACCACGCCGAGGTCTGCCCGCTGCGCGTCGTCGGACCGGGTTCGGCGGTCAGGACCGAACCCAAGCTCACCTTCGAGGACACCGCAGCCGACCTCGTCGTCCTGGCCGAACCCGACCTGCTGTACCAGGACGCGAACGGGACCTGGGTCTGGCGAGAGACGAAGACCTCCGGCCACGACCGCACCTGCCGTGACCCGCTGGCCACGTACCCCCAACTCGCCCTGGCCGTACGGATCCTCGCCATCGGAGCACTCCGCGACGGACCTGCCGGCGGCCGGGTCGAACTGGAGGTACTCCAGCCCGGCGGCGTCGACCTCCGCACCCTCGACCCGCTCGCCCCCCGCACCCGCACCGCCGCCGAGGCCGCACTGCGCGAGCAGGTGACCGGCTGGCACGCCGAGGACCTGTTCACCGCCGTCCCCGGCCCGGAATGCGCGGGCTGCGAGGTCGCCCGCTGGTGCACCGCGCGGACCGCCCCGGAGGCCACCGCGTGACCGGAACCGATCACCCCGGCATCGAACTGCTCACTGCGGTGGCCAGAGGAGTGCTCGACCTGACGGCCGCTCCCCCTTCCACGTTCCGGTTGCCGTACCCGTCGAGCCTCCAACTCGCCCTGGACCGCGTCGTCCTGGACGCGCTCCTCCGCCGCGCACCCGCACCCCGCAGTGTCCCGGACCTGCTCTCCTGGTGCCGCGGGCGGGCCCCGGAAGAGTGGCTGTCCCTCCCCGGCGACTTCCTCGTCCCCGGCTCCCGCCTGATCCACCCGGACGCGGGTGAGCCGACCCGGACCTGTGCCGAGCTGGCCTCACTGGGCCCCGACGGCGTCCTGGAGCAGGAGGCCCAGTCCCTCCTGGCCAGGCTCTCCGACAGCTGCGGCGGCCCCGCCCGGTTCGCCCAGTGCCGCGACTTCCTGATCGACCGCCCGGTCCTCCTGCGGTTCGACCCGATGGAGCTACTCCAACCGTCCCTGGCGCACACCTGGCGGCTGGTCAAGGACCTCTACGGTCCCGTCCCCAGCCATTTCCCCTCCGAGGGGCTGGTTCACTGCTGCTCCGGCTGCGGTCTACTCGCTGAGGCCGACACCGGGGACGGTCCGTGGTGCGAGGGCGGCTGCGCCCCGGAGGTACGCAAGCTGGAGACCTCCCACCGCCCCGGTCAGACACGAGTGCTCCCCCTGGCCCTGCGGCTCTTCCTCGCACTTCCCGGCCGCACAGAACTGAAGGTCCGTGCCCACCTCGGCACGCGTTCCGGCCCACTGGTGACGGCTCTCGGTGTCCACCAAATCCCGGCCCACGACGGAGTCGCGCGGGCCTATCAGGTCCAGGACCGGGAGCAACCGGTGCCGGCGGCGCTCCGGGCGGCCGAGGTGGCCGCCGCGCTCGACGTCCGACTGGACGTCGTCGTGCCGGACGACCGCGCGGCGAACCCGGTGTACCGGCGAGCCTTCGAGTGGGCACTTCCGGCCGGCGCGCAGGTACGCCTCAGGTCCGTCAGCGAGTTCGCCGCACACGTACCGACCGATGGAACACGGAGGGATCATGCGTAGCACCGCCCATTCCCTGACCGAGGTGCTCAACCAACTGTCGGATGCCTCCGATGGATTGCGAACGGAGCGACTGCAGGCCCTCTGCGAGATCGAGATCGGGCTCCTGCTCCAGGAGAGGTTCGCGTTCGGTGCGCCCGCTGCGGAGGCCTGGGCGTTGTTCAGCGGCTTTCCGTTCGCCAGGGCCTGGGGCGCGGTCGACCGAGCCGGCGAGCGGACCCTCCGCACCGCCCGCCACACCCTGTGGATCTGGGGCCGTCGGCGGGCCTGGACCGAAGCGCTGGAGGAGTACCAGCGACTCGACCGCCAGCTGCGCGCCTACGACGTCCCGGACTCGGAGCACCCGGCCGTTCGCCGCCCCGCCCTGTCCGTGACCCCGGACCGGTGGGAGGTCTATGACCGGCTCCTCCGGGCGGCCCCCGTGTTCGCCGGACAGCCTCTGACGTTCGCCGGGTCCGGACGGCACGCCTTCCCCGTCGGCCGTCACCTGGCCGACGTCCGACTCCCGGACCTCCCCCTGCCGCCTCCGGTTCGCCACGATCTGGCGGCGCCGCCGCCGAACAGGGGCGCGCCGCTCACCTTCGAGTGGACCGAACTGCTCGACACGGCCGCCTCCATGGACGGGCGACAGCCCGAGAACTGGGTCGGCCGCCTGAAGGCCGTACGCCTCTTCACACGCCAGGACGGGGGGTTCGAGCGCTCCGAGCGCTTCGAGGTGGCCCGGATCCAGCATCTACTGGGCATCGTCGGCGCCGGCAAGAGCACCTTGCGGGACGTCCTGGCGGTGCACCTCGCCCGTCAGGGCCTGCGGGTCACGGTGGTCGTCGGTGACGTGACCGAGCAACTCAAACTGGTCCGGCGGTACAACACCCACGTGCCCGACTCGGCCGCCCCCGTGATCGGTGCCTCCAGCCGTCAGCAGCACGCCGAACGGCTGCACCGACGGCTGGTCGGCAGCGGCCGGCGCAACCTGATCACACACGACGATTCCGGGTTCGACTACCTCAGCACCTCTTGCGCGGTGAACGCACTGCGTCACGACGAGAACCACCTCGCCGACGACCTGCTTGACTTCACCGAGGCCCCGTGCAACCGGCTACAGGCACCCAGCCGTCGGCGCGACGCCCGGGACGACTCGTGGGGACGGAAGCCGCTGGCCTGTCCACTCTGGTCCGGCTGCCCTCGCCACCACGGTGCCCGGGAACTCGTCGGTGCGACCGTCTGGGTCGCCACCATCGCCAGCCTGGTCGACTCCAAGGTTCCGCACCCGCAGAACCACGAACGGATCCGGTACCTCGAACTCGCCTGCCGACGGAGCGACCTGGTGATCGTCGACGAGGCGGATCGGGTCCAGATGCAGCTCGACGGGATGTTCGCCCCGGCCATCCCCTTGATCGCCGACAGGCCGGACAGCCGGTCCTTCCTCTACGACGTCAACCAGCACCGGCTGCGGGAACTGGCGGGAGCCGGTCAGATCCAGCTGTCCAACCGCGATGTGGAGAACTGGTCCGCTGCCGTCAACACGACCCAGACCGCCGCCGACCGGCTGGTCGCGATGCTGGTCAGCAATCACGGCCTACGCACCTGGGTCAGGATCGGGTACTTCAGCGCGTGGACCCTTCAGCTCCGGCTGATGGAGGAACGCTATCCGCTCCCGGAGGACCGTGAGGGCACCTCCACCAAGCACGCGGAGCAGGCGGAGGAACACCCGCACCGGCAGCCGCGACGGGCGCTCACCGAGATTCTCGACGCCTTTCGGGACAACCCCTTCGGCGACCGGCGACCGCCCACCCCGGAGGGAGAGCAACTCACCAGCCTGCTCGGCGAACTCCTGCACACCACCTACCGCGAGAACACCCGGACCCGACTCAAGGAGGTGCTCTGCCAGCTGTTCGACCTGGATCGCCTGCTGGAGCCCTCGGCAGCCGGCCGTGACCTCTACGAGCAGCTGCGCCGGCGGGCGAACGGAGAACCGGACAGGGACGGCGCGAACACCGACACCGGCCTGGGCCCAGCCAGGCGCAAACGGAAGGACCGCCTTCCGGCGAATCCCCAGGAATGGCTCGAACTGCTGCTGACGCGCTTCGAGTTCACTCTCCTGCTGAGCGCACTGGAGCCCCGGCTCGCCCTGGTCAACGCCATGTGGCCACGCGTCGCGGCGGCCCTCAACCTGGGCTTCAACGAGATGTACCGCCGTCCCCTGGACTACGGACCGATGGTGCCCGAAGCGCCGATGGGCAACGTCATCGGCTTCCAGTTCCTGATGGAGGGCCCCGACCCCGGCGGGGTCCGCAGCGGGGAGCTGCGGTTCTTCCGGTGCAGCGGGGTCGGGCGAGAACTGCTCCGGGCGATGCCCGACCTGCCGACGGTGGACAGCCGTCCCGGCACCAACGTGCTGCTGATGTCCGGCAGCAGCTGGGCCGGCCGATCCAGCCGCTACCACGTCCAGGTGCCGATCGGCGTCATCATCGAACCGGATCCCCGGGAACTGGACCGGATCGCCGAGCAGAGCAGATTCCGCTTCGAGTTCATCCGCGAGGTCTGCGGATGCCGGTCCCGCTGCCGGTGCGAGCCCACCAACGAGGCGCTGCGGCTCTCGGGAGAGCCCCTCGATCAACGGGCCGAGGTGCTTCGCCGGATGGTCACCGTTCTCGGCAGGAACGACCACGGGCCGAGCCGGCTCCAGGAGGAACTGGAGCTCCTGCCGGAGAATCGGCGGCACGTCCTCCTGCTGGTCGGGAGCTATGAGGAGGCCGCCGTGGTGGCGGACACCCTGCACACCCTCAACCGGCGGTGGAAGAACCGGGTACGGCGCCTCGCTTCCGACGACGACCCGGACACCGGTTCCTGGGCGGAGGACGACGAGAACCACGCGCCCGTCCTGCGCCGGGGCGACGTCGAGGCGCTCTCCTCGACCCGCGCGGAGATCTTGGTGGCCCCCCTACTGGCGGTCGAACGGGGGCACAACATCCTCGACCTCGCCCAGCGGCACGCGGCCATCGGCTCCGTCTACTTCCTCGCCCGGCCGAACCCGCGCCCCGACGACCTCGCGCTCGCCGTGCACGCGATCAACGACTGGATCGTGCGCGCCGTCGAGGGCGCGGAGTTCGACGACTGGGTGCGGAGCGAGTCCACTCTGGGCCGCGGCGCCCGCAAGGTCCGCGACCAAGCCCGGTCCCGGTGGTACGCGGTCCTCGCCCGGAGCCTGGCCTGGAGCCGGCTGACCGACGACGACCGTCTCCAGGTCACCTGGGACCTGCTGGTGCTCATCTGGCAGGTGATCGGCCGTTCCGTCAGGGGCGCGGTCCCCACCAGGGTGGCCTTCGTCGACGCCGCATTCGCGCCCAATCTCGCCATCGGCGGTTCGTCCGACGAGCGGGATACGGCCCGGACCAGCCTCCTGCACAGTATCCACGCCGTCCTCAAGCCGTACTTCATCGCGGGCGCCGTCGTCCCCGCGCCCGACCGCCACATCGTCCAGGCGCTCTACCGACCGATGTGGACGGCCCTGGACCGCTGCCTCAGCACGATCGACCACGAAGGGAACACCACGTGTACCGCCTGATCAGCACCACCGCTTACGAACCGGATCCGCACACCGCACCCTGGGTCGAGCCCTATCGGGTGATCGATTTCCCCGACGGGTGGCGGGACGAGTTCCTCGGCCTCTACCGTCGGCGCTGGCGCCGACGGGAGGAGCCGGTCGGCCTGCCGATCCGCAAGCTCAACGAGCTGCTGCGTGCCGCGGCACCGGGCCTGGTCGCCACCGGCCGGGGCGCCGGCGGCAGCGCCGAGGTGCCCTGGTTCTACGCCTCGCAGGACATGCCGGCGGAGCTGGTCGGCCCGTTGCTTGCGTCCTGGGTGATGACGCTGCCGCCCGCCGACGACGCCGACCCCGAACGCGCGGCCGACCACCGGGCTGCCCTGGACCGGGCACTCGCCGTGATCGACGAGTACAGTCCGCGGTGGCGGAACGAGTCCGTGGACCTGACCGCCGCCCGGCTCACCGACGGCGGCACCGCCCAACCCGATCGCAGGCTCTACCACCTGTTGCCCGAACAGATCGGGGCTCGGCTCATCGCCCGCCCGCTACGGCTCAACGGCGTCAACCTGTCCTTCCGGCAGGTCACTCGCAACCAGGGGGTAGAGCTGGTCAGCTGGCCGCCCCGGCAGTACACCCGCGGGAGGCGCACCTGGCACTACTCGGCGCTGGTGACTGTCACCGTGCAGACGGTGCCGTTCGCGTCGCGCTTCCGCGTGCACGTCGACTACGGGATCCGGCGATGGACCGGATCGCAGGTGTGGTTGCCGCCCGGCCGCGGAGCCACCGTCCTGCTCGACATCCCGCTCCCGTGGCCCGGGGATCACGGCCCGAGCCACCGCCTCACCAGCAACACCCTGGCGTTCAACCGCCGCCTCGGCATGCCGGCCTGGCGTCGGCACAGCCTCGTCGAGTTGCTGCCCGAGTTCGACGTGCTGCGCACGTACCCGAAGCCCGCCGACCTGATCGCCGACCCGGCGGACTGGCTCGACGGCCGGGACGGAGTCGCCGCCGGTGTCGTACACAGCACCGCGATGGGCGCGCACGGGGTGGGCGCCGGGCTCATGCCGCTCGAACGGTCCCTGGTCGACCAGTGGGTCGAGGAGGGCCTCACCCCGGTGTTCCGTCGCGTGGCCGGCCTGGAACGCGCGCACCGAAAGCCGACGCCCGTACTCCTGCCCACCGCCAAGTCAAAGGACCCGCAGGTGGAGGACGAACGCGTGCGGCAGCGGGTCAGGGCCCGCCGTGCCGCGCTACGCGCGGCCCTGGACGACCGGCCCCTGCTGGTGGACGTGCTGTGGCAGACCGAAGAGACCCGCGACGAACTCGTCGCCGCACTCCACGAGTGGCTCGGCCTTCCGCCAGGTCCCGGGCACACGGAAGCCGTTCAGGAATGGCAGCTCGGCGGCCTGCGGGTCGAACTGCGTGTCCGCCCGCTCGGCAGTCTGGGGGCCGCGCTCCCGCTCGACGGCGGCCCCGGCCGATCGCGGTCCCAGGTGCTGTCCGCCGCCGTCCGGGAGCGAGCCGCCCGGACGGCCGGCTTCCTCGGCTCCGGCATCGACCCGGTGGGGCTGGCCCTGGTGGAAACGCTCGGCCCGGACCGGTTCGGCCACGCACCCGACACCGACCCGAAGTCCGCGCTGCGCCACGGCTGCGCCGCGGCCCGTCGGGTCAGCCAGTTCATGGTCGTCCCGGAGGACTCGGAGGCCGCCGTCGCCCTGCGAGCCCGGTCCGCGCTGGCCGACGGGATGCGTCAGCTCGGCGCTGTGGTTCCGCCGGAGCAACGACTCGACGAGAAGCTGGCGGACGATCTCCAGTACCTGGCCCTGTGGCAGGTCCGGCGACAGTCCGACGGGCCGACCCGCAGGGCCGGCCGGCACCTGGTCGCCCTGCGGATCCGCCCGCATGACCCGGTGCATCCGGTACGCGGGTGGGACGACACCATCAAAGCGTGGGTACCGTATGCCGACTTCCTGATCAGTCTCGCGGCGGACAGCGCCGGCGGGAACCCCGGCCAGGGAACGGACCGACGCCGTACGACCACCGAAGAACGCCGCGACGAGGTCGAGCGCCGGATCAGGTCACTGCTCTTCCAGGTGCGCGATCGCCCCACGCTGCTGCTGGCGAACAGCGGCAACCTGCGCGAGACCTGGCCCGGACTCAACAACGGGCAGCTGGAGAAGGACACGTTGACCTTCCTCGGCGAATCGCCGGTCCGGGTCGCACTCCACGGCCCCGACCTGAGGGTCGTGTTGCTGCGCGACAGGAACGACCGGGGTGAAACCCCCCAGTGGTACGCGCCCGGCGCGACCGAGGAGGATTCTCCGGGATTCTCCGCGGGCCTGTGGGTGGCGCGAGGTGCGGACCCCGACCACCGGGTGTACCTCAGCACCGTCGGCAAGCCGCCGACCGCCGGCACCGTCCGCCGCGACCTGCGCAAGCTGGTCCCGGACCGGGAATGGCCGCACGGCCCCGCGACCACCGCCTGGAACCCGCAGGCGCTGGAACTCACAGTGCTGGGCTGTCTCTCCCCCGCCGCCCTGGCGGCGGCCGAGCGTACCGACACCACGGCGGACCGGCCGGCCGTCGTCGCGGCCGCCGCCCACCAACTGCGCTTCCACGACGAGTACCACCCGCTCTCCCGACCGCTCCCGCTCCATCTGGCGAGGCTGGCGGAGGAGTACGTCCTACCGCTCGCACCGCTGCCCACGACCGAGCGAACCACTGAGTGACGATGCCCGCGTGGAGGCTCCTCCCCAGGAGCCTCCACCGTACCGACCTCGGACCGAGCCAAGCGGAATATTTGTATGACTTATGCGGTACCGCGCCACTCGCCGGATCCTCCGACTAGGATTATTTCAACTCGAATCACCTTCGGTGACAGACGAGTTCAGCAATGTGGACACCATCTTTGGACATGGATGGGTCAAGGGATCACACTCCCAGGAGAGTGCACTATTGGGTGGCGATTCACCCGTGTCCGCCGCGGTCCGACAGATCGCTGCGCTGACCGAGGAGCTGCCGGACGGGGCAACGCCCGACGCGCTGGTGGCCCTCGCGCGTGACCGCCATCCGGGCCTTCCGGGTCCCCGGGTGCTCAAGCTCGCCGATCAGGCCGTCGCCGCAGGACTCCTCGTCAGGAGAAGCGGGCGGTTCGTCACCACCATGACACCCCAGGTCAGTCGGCCGGATCAGGACGAGACGGAGACCCGACCGGCCGATCGAACCGGGCTCCGTGCCGTCGCGATCGACCTGGAGAGCATCGTCACGACCGTTCCCACCGAACCTTTCCTCGAACGCCATGTGTACCAGGCGGCCGCGGTCCGCTTCGGCACCGACCGCAGTTGGGTCGAGGCCGACCCCAGCTGGCATCGCTACCTCCAACTCGCCTGTGACACCAACGAGATCCGCGATCCAGCCGCCCGGAGACGGGTGCTGGCCAACGGTGTTCCGGCCGGCACCGCCTGGCAGGAGCTGGCCGATTTCCTGACCGAGGCGGACGTCGTTGTGGCGTACAACGGGACCGGCCTCGACTTCCCACTGGTCCGGGAGGCCGCACGGCGGGCGGACTGCGACGACCCCTTGGCCGGTCTGCAGACGGCGGACGCGCTCTACCTCACCCACGCGGTGTGGCCCACCGCACCTTCGCACCGGCTGCACGCGTTGGCCGCCGCACGCAACGTCCCCCCACCGGGTCTGCGTCCGCACACGGCCCCGCATGACGCCGAACTCCTCATCCGCCTGCTGACCGACGCTGCCACCGAGGTCCGTGGCTGGGACGGGGAACTGCGTGACCTGGTCCGGACCTCGTGCGCGGACTCGCCCGCGTGGCGAATTCTGCTCGAACTCACGGATGCCCCCGCCCGCCCCGACTCGGAGCCCGCATTGTGGGACCAGCAGCGGGTGGCCCGGCTGGTGAGCGCCGAACTCGCCCACCACCGCCCCCGACGGGACGCCCAGGAACTACGCAGGGGTCGGGGAGTGGTCCGGCTCCACGAGGATCTGCTCGGCCCGGACGGCCGGGTGAATCCGACGAGGCTCGCCGCCGTCGTTCACGGGAACAGGGCGAAACCCCGGGCTGCTCAGGAGCGCATGGCCGCCGCCCTCCACGACTGGGCGCGTTCCGGCACCTCCGGCCTGCTCGAAGCCCCCACCGGCACGGGAAAGAGCTACGCGGTCCTGGCCGCCGCACTCGACTGGCTCGCGGGCGCTCCGGGGCGCACGACGGTCATCGCCACCTTCACCAAGCAGCTGCAGAGTCAGTTGGCACAGGACCTCAAGGACCTCGAGACGGCGCTTCCCGGTCTCCTGCAGCTCAGCGATCTCGTCAAGGGCCGGTCCAACCGCCTCTCCCTGGCCGCGCTGACGGCCGCCCTCGCCCACGCCGCGCAGGGCCGGTCCGAATCCCGCGGCCGGACCCGTCCGGTGGCGCTTCCCCGGTTCCGCGAACTGGCCGTCTACCTCCTCCTGCGGCTGCGCGCCGCCACCGAACCCCCGCTCTCCTGGACGGCCAGGTCGGTGGACCCGGTGAACCTGCCCGCCTTCCTCTCCGACTACACCGACCGCCTCCTCGGGCCGTGGCTCGAGTCGTTGTCCCAGCGCGACGGTGACTACGCGCCGAACGAGCGGACCCCGATCGCCGCCCACACCGACACCGTGCGCGAGGCGATGAGCGGCCACCGGCTGATCTTGGCGAACCATGCGCTGGCCCTCTCCCACCTCGACGACCTCCAGGCCCTCGGCCGCGACACCCTGTTGGTCATCGACGAGGCCCACGAGCTCGAGAACGCCGCCACCTCGGCGCTGACGACGACCGTCGACTACCAGGCACTGGAGGAACTGCTCTCCGAGTGCACCGCCTGGCTCACCGATGCCCGCACCGGCACCGCCAAGGACCGGGCCGCCGACGCCATCGGACGCCTGGAGGCCCTGTTGGACGGAGAACATCTGCCGAGGCTGGCGGCCCAGGCCTTCGACAGCCGGGCGCGGGGGGTGGGGGCACGGATCGGCTCCCGCAGCGCAGTGCTGGCCAGTCCCCACGCCGGCACTTCCGGCAGCTCCGAGGCCCGTGCTGTCCAACGGCTCCTCACAGAACTCGCCCGGGCGGTCGGATCGGTGTCCGCTCTGTTCGCCCGCTACGTCGCCGAGCACTCCAACACGCTCGACGGTCTGGTGAAGGAGCGCGTTCTCGCCCTCGCCCGCCGGGCCGAGGACAGCGCGGCCGCCGTGGACCGCATCGCCGAGGACATCGGTGCCCTACTGTGCCGGGTGGTGCGTTTGGACGGCACACCCGACGCCCTCCCTTCCCGGGTGGTCTTCCTGGAGGAACTAGCCGAGCCCCGCCCAGGCCTGCGGTCGTACCGGTTCCGAGTCGCGTCCAGCCCGATCGACCTGCCCGAGGACAGCCAGTGGCTCCGTTTCCTGAGTATGCTCCCCCGCGTCCACTACGTCTCCGCGACCCTTCGGGTCTCCGGGACCTGGGAGTTCATCCGCACCAGACTCGGGCTCCCGCCCACGCTGCCGGCGCTCGCCCTTGACTCGCCCTTCGACCTGGCCCGGCAGGCCGAGTTGGTCTGTTTCTCCGACTTCCCCTCCTGGGCTGAACAGGAGGAGGGTGCCATGCGCACCGTCGCGCACCAGCTCGCCGGGTACGCCCGGGAAGCGGTCCGTCCACGCGACGACGGCAGCGGGCACGACGGCGGCGCATTGGTGCTCACCACGGCGCGAAAGACGACCGCGGGAATCGGCGAGTTCCTGGAACAGGAGCTCCGCGCCCGTGGTCACTCCGCTCCGACCGTCAACGCCCTGATCCTGGGCAACGGCCGGGCCCTCACCGAGTTCACCGACCGGCAGGAGGGCGGCGGGTTCCTGGTGGGCACCAAGGGGCTGTGGCAGGGCGTCGACGTGAAGGACGAGGACCGGCTGCGGCTGGTCTGGATCAACAAGCTTCCCTTCGCGCCCTTCGCCGCGCCGGTGGTCGAGGCCCGTCGCGCGGCGGTCCGCCGACGCGCCGAGGAGGCCGGGGACCCCGATCCCGAAGGCGTCGCCACCGAGGCCTATTACCTTCCGTTGGCGGCGCTCCAACTGCGTCAGGCCGTGGGCCGTCTCGTCCGCTCCGACCGTCACCGGGGCGTCGTCGTGATCAGTGACCGCAAACTCGGCGGGGGCACGGCCCTTCGTCGCGCCTACCGGAAGGCCTTCCTCGGCAGCCTCGACGAGGGCCTCCTGCGCCCTGACCCGGTCACGGGCGAACCGGGGGCCGGCAACGTGACAACCATGGCCGACGGGTGGCGACGCATCTGGGAGTGGCTGGCCGACGCCGGGCTCATCGACGCCGACCGAGCGGCGGAGCTCTGCACGTCCGAGCAGCTGGACCACCACACACTGCTACCGTTCACCCGCCGGATCCGCGAGCTCGCGCTCACTCCTGACGAGACCGCCCGTCTGCGGGCCGACGGCGGACTCGTCCCGGCCGTCCTGCAGCGGGCCGCCGAGATCGGCGGTCTGCTCGGACTCAACGACCGGCCCATGGAACTCAAGCCCGCGCAGGTACGGGTGATCACCGCCGCCGTCGAAGGCCGCAACGTCCTGGGCCTGCTCCCCACCGGCTTCGGCAAGAGCTACACCTTCCAGCTGCCTGCGCTCGTCCAGCCGGGCACCACCATCGTGGTCAGCCCTCTCGTCGCGCTGATGCACGACCAGGCGCTGGAGCTCAACCGCTCGATCGGCGGCGCGGTACGCGCCCTCATCTCACCGCTGCGGGAGTCCAGCAGCCGGGCCGGCAAGACGGAAGTGGCCGATCAGTTGCTGGGCCGCTCGGACCACGGCATCAAACTCGTCTATGTCAGCCCGGAACGCCTGTGCCAACGACGGTTCCGGGAGCTGGTCCGCCAAGCCGTCGCGGCCGGCCGGGTCACTCGCATCGCCGTCGACGAGGCTCACACGGTGGCCCAGTGGGAGGACTTCCGCCCCAGCATGCGCCGCCTCGGCCGGTTCCTCGCCGAACTGCGCCGGGACCACGGGCTACCGGTCACCGCAGTGACCGCCACCGCCAACCGTTCCGTCCACACCGCCATGCGCGAGGTCCTGTTCGGAGCCGCGGCCGATCCGCCCGCCGCCGGCTCCGCCGGTGAACGGGCCGAGGCTGTCGGAGCCGTTCGCCATGGCGGACTCGTGACGGTCAGGGAGAACCCGATCCGCCCGGAGTTGGCGGTCTTCCGACGCACGTTCCGTCGCGGCGGCACGTCCGAGGTCGCGGGCCTGGCCGAGCGGGTCGTGGACGCCGCCGACGGACACGCGATCGTCTACTGCCTCACCGTCAAGGAGGTCAACGCCCTCCACGCCCACCTCCGGGAGTACGTCGGCGACGCGGGCAAGCGTGTCCTCCGGTTCCACGGGCGGCTCTCCGAGGCTGAGAAGGCCGCCGTGATGACCGAGTTCCGTGAGGCCCCCCGTCAGGGCGAGGACGGCTTCGTCCCCGTCGTCATCGTGGCCACCTCCGCTTTCGGGCTCGGCGTCAACCGGCCCGACGTCCGCACGGTCTTCTGTGCGTCGCCCCCGACCGATCTCGCCGCGCTCTACCAGCAGATCGGCCGTGCCGGACGGGACGGCGCGAGCCGAACGCCGGGAGCCGGCAACGGACCCGCGAACGTCGCCCTCGCGCTGGCGACCAGCCGCGGCATGCGCACCGTGCGGTTCATGACCGCGCAAGACCTCACCCCCTCCCTGCTCCGCCGTATGGGCGCAGCGGTCCTGAACCAGTGCGACAGCCTGGACGCACCCGCGCTGGCCGAGGTGCTGATGGCGGAGGACGTCGCCGCTGGGCTCCTGGACGAGGAGGAGGTCCGCAAGGGCCACGTGGCCGATCGCTACTCCGGCGGAGTGATGCGGGCGTTCAGCGCGCTGGCCGATCTCGGCTCCGTCACCGACCTCGGCGACTACCCCCCGCTCTGCGCGGTCAAGGCCGGCGAGGAACGATCGACAGGCGGGGCGCCGGAAGCCGGAGACCAAGACGACGTCATGGAGCAATCAATCGTCGCGAGCCTCCTGTCCCTTCCGGGCCGTTCACGACTGCGGGTGGACGAGATCGACGCCCATCTGACCAGGCGCGTAGACGGCTACCGGGAGGTCTCCGACGGCCCCGCAGGCAGCTGGGAGATCCTCGCGGACCTCCACGACCGGGGTCTCCTGGACGTCTCCGCTGCCCCGAGCCGCCGGCTGGTCACCGGGCTCCGGGTCGAACAGAACCGACTGCCCACCGGGTTCCTGCCCCTGGTCTCCCGCCGCGCCGAGCGGGCCCGCGAGGAACTCGCCCTGCTCAGGGCGTTCTTCGACGAACCGGCGGTGTGCGCCCAGCGGAAGTTCGCTGACTACTTCGGCATCGTGGACCTCCCCGAGGGGTCCTGCAGCACCGCTCAGTGCCGTTGCTCGGCCTGCTGGGCCGTCCCGGACTGGCCGAAGGAGCAGCGCCGCCCGGCCGTCGCGCAGGCCTTCGAGATCCCGAACCCACGGGCCGGGGGCGGCACGGACGGCTCACTGCGCGAACAGCGGATCGATCTCAGGACCTACCGCCTCGCCCGACGGATGCCCGCCGGAGTGCACGCCCGCTCGCTATGGCGGGCCCTGCGCGGCGAGGAGTCGTCGTACGACCAGGTGAACCGCCGAATGGTACCGCTGCCCCGCCCGCTGCGCGACAGCCCGCACTTCGGCGGCCAGATCGGACTCGCCTACTCGGAGGTGGAGCTGAGCGTGCGACGGCTGGTCGCGGCGGGCGCGCTGGTCGCCACCGTGAACAACCGCTGGCGGGCACGGCCCGTCCCCATGGCCACGCTGAACACGGCCCGACGCAAGAGGAACGAGGAACGCGCGTGACCCTGGCACCACCCGCACCATCCGGCGTCTGGCGCCCGTACATCGACGAGCCTCTCCTCACCCCCGCTGTCATGGACGGCCCCGACGCCCTGAGGGAAGCGGATCTCGACCGGCTCCGCCGGTATCTGTCCGCCCTGGTCACCGCCCGACGAGGTCCCGTGCACGCCACGGTGGCGTTCAACGCCGTCTACTTCGGCTACGACCTCGACGGCCAGGGCTACGGCGGCAGTCCGCTGGACCCGGACGCCTTCCCCGTTGTCACCCTCGACGAGTGCATCCCCGCCATCCCGACAGGCGCGATGGTACGTATCGCCACCGGTTCGCAACCGCTGTACGCCGAGATCGTCTACAAGGAGGGACGTCACCCCGCCGTCGGGCAGCTGGGCGACGTCCCGGAGTGGATCTCCGGGGCACCGGCCGGCGCCGAGCGGGCCGGCGCCGCACCGGGCCCGGACGACACGCCGGTACGACGCGAGCTGCTGGTCCCCGACGTCCACGCCTTCGGCGACGCTCTCAGCCTGACCGAATCCCAGCTCGACCGGCTGCGGTTCCAGCGGCGGTGGATCGACCACAACGGCCACGTACTGGTCGATGCGCGCTACCCGTCCCCCGAGGCGGCCTCGCAGGACCCACTGACCGCATACGCGGACTACCTGCTGGGCGCGGCCCGGGCCCAACTGCTGAGCCCTGCCGTACCGGTCTCCCTCGTCGATCTCGCGGCCACCGACGAGGACGCGCTGCTGCACGGCGCCCTGGTACGGATGCTCCGCACGATCGCGTCGATCCTGACCTCGTGTGAACAGCTGCGTCTTTGGGGGCCGTACGCGCTGTCCCGGAGCAGGCTGGCCGCGACCTTGCGGGACGACGGCCCACTCGGCCGCGGTGACATGAGCAGGCTCGCGACCTCGCTGCAGCTCGCGGGCCGGGCCGCCGACCGGCGCCGGCACGGCATGCCGCTCCCCACGACCGTCTACACCGCAGTGGGCCCGTGGCTGACGACGGTCGCCGGGGCCGCTCCGCTGCTCACCGGAGTCGACTACGCGACGGCGGTCTGCCGGGCCAACCTCGCCGTCGCCGACGTCGTCCGCGGGGAGAGCAGGTCCGGGCTGTTCGAGAACGGCACCCGGCTCCGTCTCGACGACAACTTCGAGGGCGGCGGCATCTGGCGATCGCGCCGACCCGGCGCAGACGAGGCCGGCGACGACCCGCTGACCCCGTCCGGGCTCGGCTGGCGCACGGCGTCACAGCCCCCCGCCCCCCGCCCCGTACGGCCCGCTCCCGCCGCCGGGCCTGGGCCTGGGCCTGGGCCGATGGACACTACCGCCGAACCGGAACCGATCCCCGTCGACATACCGATCAGCCTCACCGGTCCGAACCAGGCAGAACTGCTACGGGTGTCCGATAGCGAGATCATCTGGCGATTCCCGCTGCGGCTCTCGCACATCATGGACGGCTTCCTGCCCCTTCGACCACTGATCTCCGACGAGTTGCGCGCCGTCCTGCCCGGCGACGGCGCACTCGTCCGGCTGGAGCTCAATCACCACGGCGGTGAGATCGAAGAGTCCCAACGCGTCCAGGACACCGTCTCCGAGCTGTCGGGCGAACCGGGCCGCGTGTCGGGAATCGACTGGCCGCTGACGTTCTTTCCCGGCATCGAGCTGCTGCTGCAGTGGCTGCGCGGCGGACGGGTAATCCGGGCCGCCACCGTCCTGCTGGAGACGCCCGTCATCGTCGACGGCGTCGAGATCCGCCACCGCTATTCCAAGGAGATCCTGACCCGGGAGAACGCCCCCGGCAGCACCCGGGACGGCGACTCACCCGTGGGCCTCGGCGAACGGGATCTGGTCATGCGTGCCGTCCGCCGCTGCGGACTGCTCAGCGTGGACGGACACGCCCTGCTCGACCGGGCCGCGCTGCCCCTCGCGGTGTACGGGCAGCCGCCCGCCGCCCGACAGGCGGCGGCACTCGAATCGGCTGTGGACGAGCTCATCGGCCTCGCCCGCCTCTTCCCAGCCACTGGCAGCCGCAGCCCTGATGGCCGCCCGAACCACCCGGCACGCTCCGGCGAGCCGCAGATCCCGCTGATCGGCTATGCCCCCGTCGTCATCCCTACGCAACGCACGGCACCCGCCGCGGCCGACCCGGACCACGGTTGGCACCCGACACCGAGGCCGCACCAGGTCCACGGCTTCCTGCGGCGCCTGAGTCCGGGAGCTACTCCCAGCGACGCCCAACGAGCGGCCTACCGCCGGCACTGCCGAAAGCTCGGCAAGGCCGACGGCTGGGAGCTGCCCGCGGGCTACACCTTCGTCACCGAACACACTCGGGCGCGGTGACCTCCGTGCCCACCCCTCCTCTCCTCCGAACCGGAGCATCCATGGACGACATCTACGAGGCGGTGTTGACGCCCCCGCTGTCACCACCGGGAATCACGATCGCCATCCTACGGCCGCTGGTGAACGCTCTGAACACCCTCGACCAACCCGTCGCGAACTCCCTGGAGGACGTGACCGCCGACATGGTCGAGCTGGCCTTCAACTCTCTGTCCCCGAAGAAGAGGCAACGACTGCTGGGCAAACTCGGCATCAAGCTGGCTGCTCCCCGCAGGGCTGGGAAGGCCCTGTGTCACGACATGCTCGCCCGCATGCAGCGGGACGTTCGCCACCGGCGCTGTCTCTGTGCGGTCAGGACGCTCACGTACCGGGTGATGAACGACGTGGCCGCCGCGGCGTACTCCACCGAGGGGGCGGCGGCCGACCCCGTGGCCCGGTGGGGCGACACGCTCACCCGGCTCGCCGTGCTGGTATGGTGCAACGCCTCGGCGGCCGACGCCCGGATCCTGCTCTGGGCCGCCGAACACGGCTGGCTGGGATTCAAGGCGGAGCAGCATCTCCTGGACGCTGTCCTGGAGGCGGCCACCGGTGTCGTAGCGGCGACCCCGGGGTTCGACGTGTACGGCTCATCGGACGCGCCGACCGGCATGACGGTCCCCGCCCCGCGCGAGTTCGCCGATCCGGCCGCGCGCTGCTCCCCTGAGGAGAAGGCCGGGCGGCCGGGCGCCGTCCCGGACGAAGCCTCGCCGAGCGGCACGCCCGACCTGGCGGCCGCGCATCAGGGGCTGGAGGCCGCCATGCGGGCCGCTCGGGAGGCCTCGCGCCGGATCGGAGCGGCTCTGGACGCCGGGTACCCGCCCGTCGAGCGGGACACCCGGTCGGTCACCGTGCTGGCCGGCGCCTTCCGGCAGGTCCGGGACAGCCTGGCTGCGGCGGGGGTACCGAACGTCCCCGACCGGCTGGACGACCTGACCGCGTGCGTGCGGTCGCACCTCGACGAGCGCAGCCGCGACGAGTCCTCCCGCGCGGCCCTGGTGGACCTGCTGGCCGTCACCTGTCCCGAGGGGAGCCCGGCCGCCGGCGGACTGGATGCGGCCCATGCGCTGGCCCGCGCCGCGCTCGCCGCTCCGCGTTGGGACGACGCCGAGCGAACCGATGCCGAAGCACTCGGCACCCTCGTCGAGCTCGTACGGCTCCGCGAACGACCGGGATCCCCGGCCTCGCCGAGCGAGATCATGCACCGCCAGCAGCAGATCGGTGCGGCTCTTCCGACCTGTGCCGTCGCGGCCCTGCTGTACACGGAACTGTCCCTCCCCGGCGCCCCGCCCATCCCCGAGCAGCCGGTCCCTTCCGCAATACCCCCCGCACCCCGCCGGACCGACCGCCCGACCCCGCACATCGTCACCGCACCGCCCCCGCGGACGGAGCCGGAGCCCGACCTCGTGGCCCCGGCGGCCGCACCGGTGCGGGAACAGCGGACCCCGCCCCGCGTCGAACCGGCCGCCGTACCGGTGGTCGCGGACCTCGTCGTCGAGGCCACGAGCGGGCAGCCGGTCACCGCCCCGTCCGTGGAACCCGCCGCGTCCGCCGTCCCGGTGCCCGCCGACGCCAGCGCCGAGGTGATGACCGCGATCTCCCGCCTGGTCACCGAAGGGCGGTTCGGTCTCGCCTTCCACCTGGCCCGGGCCGCGGACCGACCGGGAGCGGAACAGGCCTCCCTGCGCCTCGCCGCCGCCGGCGCCGCACTCAAGCCGGGGGCAGCCGGCGGTTCCCAGGCCTTCGTCAAGGCGCTCCAGCACTGCGAGACCTTCGGTACGAGGGCCTTCGAGAACACCGAGGTGCTCGTGCTGCCCGCGCTGCTCCGCGCCTCGCTGGTGACCGGTGAGTACGCGGCCGGCGCTCAGTTGAAGGCCCTGGCCCCCCGGCTGCCCGACGGCCTCGCCGCGCTGGCCATCGCGGTCGCGGATCCGACTCTCGGCAACGCCCTGGCGTTCACCAAGCCCCTGAGCGCCACGGCGGACGTGTCCGAGTCCGAGAGTCGACTGCGCGAGGTCGTCCAGCAGGGACGCGACCTGTTGAAACCCCCGAGGCTCCGGTTCAACCGGGCCACCACCATCGCCAAGCGCTGGCTCGCGCCGGATGGGATGCTCGGTTCGTTCCTGCACGCGCTGGTCGAGGACTCGCCGGAGGCCGAGTCGAGGGCCCGGGAGGCCGTCGACCGCCTGTCCCGGCTCACCGACATCCAGTCCGAGATCGACCGGATGGACCGCGAGCTACGCGTCACCAGCGCCCGAGCCCTGCAGGGTTCCGGACGTCAGGACCTCGTGCACCTGGTCGAACGGAGCACGGACTGCGCCAAGTCCTGGCTCGACGTCAGTGCGGCCATCAAACAGGGCCGTACGGCCGAGATCGACTGGGCTCGGCAGGAGACGGCGGCCATGCGGCAGGCCTTGCTCGCCGGGCGGCAGCAGACCCTGGACGATCTCGACGGGATCCGGGGACGATCGACCGACGCGCTGACCTCCGCCTCCGCCTGGATCGCACGCGTTTCGCTGGACGCCCTGCTGACCGAGGTCGAGCGGGGCCCGGTCCACCCGCAGGGCGCGCCCGGCCTCGACGCGAACGAGACGATCGACGCGGAACTGCTCAAGATCCCGTTGGTCGCCGGCGAGCACCCGACGGTGGCCGCGCTGCTCGACGCCCAAGACCGGAGCTGGGCGGAGGCGCTGGCACTGCAGGAGGAAGAGGACGCCTTCGGCGCCGCGCACCGCATTCTCGACCTCGCGGAACAGGGCCTGCTGGACAGCGCCCCGGCCGCTTTCCCCTCCGCCCGCCGCACCGACCTGTTCGAGACCGCACAGCGGCGCCGAGAGGAACTGCTCGTCCGACACGGCGAACTGGTCGCGGAGCTCCGACGGGCACAGGCCGATGGCGCCCTCACCGACGATCAGGACGTCAATCTCCAGGAACTCCTCGCGGTGGCGCAGCCCGACGCCGAGGAAGGCGGCAAGCGCGAGCTGATCCTGGTCCGGCGTACCCTGGACCAGGTGGCGGAGCTCCTGCCCCGTTTCCGCAACGAGGCCGCCAAACGGCTGCGCTCGCGGTTGGACGCGCTGCCCGAGGTCAGCAACGAAGACCACGCACAGGTGCTGCGTCATCTGGCGACCGACGGCCTGGCCACCGCCGCCGACCTCGTGTACTTCCTCGAACTCGGCGAACCCGTTCCCGAGATCGTGTCCGGCGAGTCCCATCTCGCCGGCTTCTTCCCGTCCGTCCCGGACGGACTCGGGCGTGGGATCACCGCCGAACTGGTCCAGTCGGTCCGCGACCGCGATCGGCACCCGGCTCTGACCGCACTCGACTACACCCGGTTGTCCGCGGACGAGGCCGAGCGCGCGGCCAGGGCGCTGGAGACGTGGCAACGGTTCGGCGCCACCCTGCCGAAGAACCGGCTGGGTGCCGACCCGCGGGACATGCGCTTCGTACTCAACCTCCTCGGCTACGAGGCCAAGCTCGCGGTGCCGTTGAACAGCCTCCCGCGCAGCGTCGAGTACCGCTTCGTCGACATGCTCGACGTCGCGATCAACGGCCGCGCCTGGGCGCCGGTTTTCGGCTCCAAGATCCAGGAACAGGCCGGCCGGCTCCGCGTCCTGATGATCTGGGGCAGGCCCTCGGCCCAGCTGCTGCTCAGCCGGGTGGCCCAGGAACCCAGCAAGGAGAGCCTGCTGGTCGCCTACTTCGGCACCCTCAACAGCGAGGCTCGGGCCGAACTCGCCGCGGCATCGGTGGACATCGCCCCGCTGATGGTCGTCGACGACTCCGCGCTCGCCTACCTCGCGGCCCAGGGCAACCGGCAGGTCAGTGTGGCGACCGAGACGCTGCTGCCGTTCTCCGGGGTGAACCCGTACATCCGGGAGAAGCGCGGGCGCATCGGCCGGGAGATGTTCTACGGACGCGACGCCGAACGAAAGAAGATCCTGGACCCGGACGGCACCCAGATCATCTTCGGCGGGCGTGGCCTCGGCAAGTCGGCCCTGCTCAACGATGCCGGGGACCGCTTCGCCGAGCAGCAGCCGGACTACCACCAGAAGCTCTACCTCAACCTGGACCACCACAACATCGGCAAGGGCACCGCGCTGGGTGCGGACACGATCTGGGGCGTCCTGGACCGTGAGCTGACGGACCAGAAGGTCCTTGACCAACCCCGCCGCAAGGCCGAGACCGACCCCTACGAGCGGGTCCGTTCCGGCATCAAGAAGTGGCTCAACGCCGAGCCGCGCCGGCGGCTGCTGATCCTGATGGACGAGTGCGACCGCTTCTTCGAGGCGGACGTGCCGCACTGCACCGAGACCCGACGACTGCGCGGGCTGTGCACGGAGACGCCCGGCCGGATGAAGGTCGTCTTCGCCGGCCTGCACTCCGTCCAGCGCTTCACCCGGCTGGCCCGCAACGGGCCGTTCAGCCACCTCGCGCAGACGCCGACCGTCGTCGGCCCGCTCGCACCGCAGTTCGCGGCCGACCTGCTGGTCGACCCGATGCGTGCCCTCGGCTTCGAATTCGTCGACGTCGACCTGGTCAACCGGGTACTGGGCTACTGCTCGTACCAGCCCTTCCTGCTGCAGATGTTCGGCAGCAGGCTGGTCGAGGTGATGCAGCAACGGCGAAGCCGCGGCGACGCCGGCGCACCGCCCTACGCCATCTCCGTGACCGACGTCGAGGCGGTCGAGTCGGACCCCTCGCTGCGGGCCGACATCACCGCGGCGTTCAAGGACACCCTCACGCTCGACGACCGGTACGACGTGATCGCAAACGTGCTCGCCCGCCACGCCCGGGACTACGGCCTCGAGACCCGCTTGAGCGACGCCGAGCTCCGTGACGAGTGCGCGAGCTGGTGGTCCCACGGGTTCGCCGACCTGGACAGCGAGGGCTTCCGCGCCTATCTGCAGGAGATGGTCGGCCTCGGCATCCTCGCGCCGAACCACGACGGCCGCGGCTGGCACCTGCGCGGACCGAACGCCCTCCGCATGATCGGCACCGCCCAGGAAGTGGAGAACCGCCTGCTCACCGCCTCCGACGAGTGTGAGCTGGAGGAGACCATCGTCCTCGAAGGCCGGCCGGAACTGCCCGACAAGCGCACCTCGCCGCTGACCGTCACCCAGGTGGACGACCTTCTGGCGGCCGGCCGCGTCAACCAGACCCGGGTGGTCTTCGGCACGCCCGCCACCGGCGTCGGTGACGTGGAACGGACGCTGCGGTCGGTCACCGACCGGGTCGGGGGCTGGAGCCTCCCGCCGATCGGGCGTCCGGCGGTCTTCAAACAGGCCCTCGCCGACGGCCAGCCCGGTGAACGACGGGTAATCGTCAGCGACCTGGCGAAGAAGCACACCGGCGAGGACACCTGCCGGGAGGCCGTGGCACTCGCCCGTACCGCCATACCGGAACGGGCAGACGTCGCCCGGGCCGTCGTCCTGATCCTCGGACTCCACCAACTGCAACTCTGGCGCGAATTGCTGGCCGATCAGGAAGTGGTCGACTCGGTCGCGGTCTTCCTCCGCCGCCACGACCAGCGCAGCCTGCGGACGTGGGCACAGCACACCGACCTCTTCACCGCGGAACGAGTGACCCGGCTGCTCGAACTCACCGGGGGCTGGCCCCTCCTGCTGGACCGGGCGATCAGCCTGCACAACCGCTTCGGGAACGAGGACGAGGCCCTGAAGCTGCTGCACGACGACCTCCAGCAGAAGGAGTTCATCGCGGAGTTCCTCGACGACGTCGGACTCCCCGCGGATCCGCTGGTCGCCGCCGGCTACTGCGCGATGGCCGAGGAGTTCGGTACCACCTGGGTCGACGAAGCGGACGCCCTCGCCTGGATCGAACTGGCGGGACTGGACGTGTCCGATGCCAAGTGGGTCCTGACCTGCTTGGAGGCGCTTCAGGCCTTCGACCGCGACAGCAGCCGGCTGCGGCTGGAACCGGTGCTGTTCAGCTGCTGGTCGCGCCGCTGATCCGGTGATCCCTTCTGAGCGGGCCGTCCGACGTGGGCGGCCCGTTCGGGTCCGGTGCAGCCGATCCGGGATCATCCGGCGGAGGAGTTGCCCGGGGGTGCGGGTGGTGGGGTAATGGGAAACGGCCGGTGTTCGAGTGTGTGACGAGCAGCCCCGGGAGCTTGGGATGAGCGGTGGGCCGGAACCGATCAGTGCCGAGGGTCTGCGTGCGGTGCGGGAGGAATTGGCGCAGCTGCGGGTGGAGCGGGGGAAGGTGGCCGCGACGCTGCGCGGGGTGGATCCGGTGGGGGACCGGGCGGACGCGGCGGACGAGTTGCAGCGGGCGTCGGAGGTGGCGCGGCTGGACCGGCGGATCGTCGAGCTGGAGGCGCGGCTGCGCGAGGCCGAGGTCGCCGGGGAGCCGTCCGCGCGGGTGGTCGGGGTGGGGTCGACGGTGAACGTGCGGTTCGACGACGGCACGGAGGAGACCGTCGAGATCTCGGAGATCGCGGAGGAGCGGGACCTCACCCTGGTGACCTTCGACAGCCCGCTCGGGAAGGCGCTGCTCGGGCGGCACGCCGGGGAGACGGTGAACTACGACACCCCGGCCGGCGCGGCCAGCGCGGTGGTGCTGTCGGTGGGCGCCGACGCGGGCCCGCAGTCGGGCTGAGGCGGCACGGCACAGCGCGGCACGGTCGAATTCCGGTCGGAATTCCGGGGGAAACGGGCCGGGATATCGGCGGATATCCGCGTGACTGTTGATAGGCGGGGCTTATCGGCTCAGTCGTGTTGCCTCTTTGACGTGCCGCGATGGCCTGCCGGACACTGGACGGGAATCGGGGAACCGCGAATTCCCAGCGAATTCCCGCCCCCGGAAAGCACCCGTAGAGAAACCGAGCAGAGCGCGCGCATGCCCCCGTCCCGCACCGCCCGCTGGCTCCCGGCGGCCGCCGCCGTCGCCGTCGCCGCCTGGGGCGCCAACCAGTTCACCGCGCTGGCCACCGTGTACCGGGCGCGCACCGACTGGTCGGCGCTCTCGCTGGCCGCGATGTTCTCGGTCTACCTGGTCGGCCTGGTGCCCGGGCTGCTGCTGGGCGGGCCCGCCGCCGACCGGTACGGCCGGCGGCGGACGGTGCGCGGCGCGCTGGGACTGTCCGCCGCCGCCAGCGTCGTGCTGGCACTGCCGGACGAGCCGTCCGTGTACGCCGCCCGGCTGGCCACCGGCTTCGCGGCCGGGCTGGTCTTCCTGGCCGGGACGGCCTGGCTGCGCGAGCTCTCCGGGCCCGCCGTCCCGCCCGAGCGGGCGGCCCGCCGGGCGATGTACGCCACCGGTACGGGCTTCGCGGCGGGCGCGCTGGCCTCCGGGGTGCTCGCCGAGTGGCTGCCCGGCCCGACGGTGCTGCCCGCCCTCGCCCACGCGCTGGGCTGCCTGCTGGTGCTGCGGGCCACCCGCGGGCTCCCGGAGACGAAGCCGGAGGCCAGGGCAGGGGTCAGGGCAGGGGTCAGGGCAGGGGCCAGGGCGGACGGCAAGCCGGAGAGCACCCCGGGCCGCGGCACTCCCCCGCACCGCACGGCGGCCGTCCGCCACCCCCGGTTCCGCTACGTCGTGCTGCCCGCCAGCCCGGCCGTGCTCGGCGCCGCCACCGTGGCGTACGTGGTACTGCCGCCGCTGGTCGCCGACCGGGTGCCCGGCTACGCCCCGCTGTTCAGCGGCCTGGTCGCGGCGCTGACCCTGGCCACCGGCGTGGTCGCCCAGCCCTTCGCCGCCCGGCTGGACGACGCGGACAGCGCCCGGGCCACCCTCACCGCGATGGCCACCGTGATCGCCGGGCTGCTGCTCGGCGCCGTCGCCGCCGCCCGCGACTCGGTGGGCCTGGTGGTGGCCGCCGCCGTGGTCCTCGGCATCGGGTACGGGCTGACGCTCGGCGCGGGGCTGCACGAGGTGGAGCGGCTCACCCGGCACGCCCCCGACCCGCACGCCTCCGGCCCGACCTCCGCCTCGCTCTACCAGAGCACCACCTCCAGCGGCTTCCTCACCCCGCTGCTGCTCGCCGGCATCGCCGGCCACGCCTCCTACCCGGCGCTGCTGGCAGCCATGGCGGCCGTCGGCCTGCTCTGCCTGGCGGTCACCGCCGCCCACAGCCGCCGCCACCTGCCGGCCGGGGAGCACCCGGAGCCGCCGACGCGCGAGGATGCATCCGTACAGTCCGTCGCCAGCACACCACCGAGGAGCCGACCGCCATGGGCCGAGTGACCGTACCCCGCAGAGTGCTGCGCCTGCGCCAGGGCGCGCCCTCGTACCGTCCCGACACCCTGGCCGCCGAGGAGCCGATGGAGATCCGGGTCGGCGGGCGCCCGCTGACGGTGACCATGCGCACCCCGGGCAGCGACTTCGACCTGGCGGCCGGCTTCCTGGTCAGCGAGGGCGTGGTGCACGCCGCCGGGCAGGTGGCCGGCATCCGCTACTGCGCCGGCGCGACCGCCGACGGCGGCAACACCTACAACGTGGTGGACGTCCAGCTGGCCCCCGGTGTGCCCGCCCCCGACGCCTCGCTGGAGCGCAACTTCTACACCACCTCCTCCTGCGGCCTGTGCGGCAAGGCCAGCCTGGACGCGGTGCGCACCACCGCGCCGTGGAGCGTCGCCGAGGACGGGCTGCGCGTCACCCCCGCGCTGCTCTCCGCGCTGCCGGACCGGCTGCGCGCCGCCCAGAAGGTCTTCGACAGCACCGGCGGCCTGCACGCGGCCGGGCTGTTCGACGCCGACGGGCGGCTGCTCTGCCTGCGCGAGGACGTGGGCCGGCACAACGCCGTGGACAAGGTGGTCGGCCACGCCCTGCGCGAGGGGCTGCTGCCGGCCCGCGGCACGGTGCTGATGGTCAGCGGCCGGGCCTCCTTCGAGCTGGTGCAGAAGGCCGTGATGGCGGGCGTCCCGCTGCTCGCGGCGGTCTCCGCGCCGTCCTCGCTGGCCGTGGACCTCGCGGAGGAGACCGGGCTGACCCTGGTCGGCTTCCTGCGCGGCGAGTCGATGAACGTCTACACCCGCGCGGACCGGATCGCCGTCGGCCCGGACGTCCGAACCGACGCCGAGGCCGCCGTCCGGGAGGAAGGCCGGTAGATGCTCTTCCGCCAGCTGGAGTACCTCGTCGCGCTCGCCCGCGAGCGCCACTTCGCCCGCGCCGCCCAGGCCTGCCACGTCTCCCAGCCCGCGCTCTCCGAGGCCCTGCGCAAGCTGGAGGACGAGCTGAAGGTGCTGCTGGTGCGGCGCGGGCGCAGCTACGAGGGCCTGACGCCCGAGGGCGAGCGGATCGTGCTGTGGGCGCAGCGCATCCTGGCCGACCGGGACGCCCTGCGGGACGAGGTGGACGCGCTGCGCACCGGCCTGGCCGGACGGCTGCGGATCGGCTCGGTGCCGACCGCCTCGGGCGCCGTCCCGCTGCTCACCGGACCGTTCTGCGCCGCCCACCCGCTGGCCGCCGTGGAGCTGTCCACCGACCTGCGATCCGACGAACTCCTGCGCCAGGTGCGGAACTTCGAGATCGACGCGGGCATCACCTACCTGCCCGGACCGGGCGCCGACGACCTGCGCGCGCTCCCGCTCTACGAGGAGCGGTACGTCCTGCTGACCGGTCCGGCCGACGAGCTGGCCCGGCACCCCCGGGCGACCTGGGAGGAGGCCGCCCGGCTGCCGCTGTGCCTGCTGCACCCGGGCATGCAGGGCCGCCGGGTGCTGGACGAGGTGTTCGCGGGCCTCGGCCTCGAGGCGACACCCCGGGTCGAGACCGACTCGGTGGCCTCGCTCTTCGCCCACGTCCGCACCGGCCACTGGGCGAGCATCGTGCCGTACGCCTGGCTGCACGTGTTCGGCGTGCCGCACGGGATGCGGGCCGTCCCGCTGGCGGAGCCGGTGCACAGCGCGCCGATCGGGCTGGTGACCGCCGCCCGGGAGCCCGGCTCGGTGATGGCCCGCGCGCTGCTGGAGGTCGCCCGGCGCACCGAGGTGGCCGCCGTCCTCGGCAGCCTGCCGGGCAGCGCCTGACCACCGGGCGCACACGCCGGACGCACGGACCCTGGGCACGGAGGCCCGGCACCCGCGGCCGCTCGACGCGCGCGCCCCGACCGCCCGGCATAGCCTCGACCCAGCCCCGGTTGTCCGACCCGTGCGACGGAAGGCGAGTACCGTGACCACCTCCGACGACGCCGCCACCACTCCCCCGCGGAAGCAGCCGCAGGAGCCCCCGCGGGAGCCGCAGGAGGACGTCGGCCCCTCCCCCGCCGGGCCGCCCCACGTCGCGCCGTACCACCACCCGGCCGCCGGCTGGGGCGCCGCCAAGAGCGTCACCCGCTTCCTGGCCCGCGAGGGCGCGTACCTGGACGGGCCGCGGGCGGTGATGCGGATGAACCACGAGAACGGCGGCTTCGACTGCCCCGGCTGCGCCTGGCCCGACGACACCAAGGGCCTGCACCTGGACATCTGCGAGAACGGCATCAAGCACGTCACCTGGGAGATGACCCGCAAGCGGGTCGGCCGGGAGTTCTTCGCCGCCCACTCGGTGACCGAGCTGTCCGGGTGGAGCGACTTCGCGCTGGAGGACCAGGGCCGACTCACCGAGCCGATGGTCTACGACCCGGACACCGACCACTACGTCCCGATCGGCTGGAAGGACGCGTTCGCCCTGGTCGGCCGCACCCTGCGCGGGCTGGACGACCCGAACCGGGCGGCGTTCTACACCTCCGGCCGGCTCGGCAACGAGGCGACCTTCCTCTACCAGCTGCTGGCCCGCGAGCTGGGCACCAACAACCTGCCCGACTGCTCCAACATGTGCCACGAGGCCAGCGGCCGGGCGCTGCAGGCCTCGCTCGGCACCGGGAAGGGGACGGTCGACCTCAAGGACTGGGAGGTCACCGACGCGCTGTTCATCCTGGGCGTCAACGCGGCCTCCAACGCGCCCCGGATGCTCACCTCGCTCGCCGAGGCGTACAAGCGCGGCGCGCAGGTCGTCCACATCAACCCGCTGGTCGAGGCGGCGGCGACCCGGACGATCATCCCGCACAACTTCACCGACATGGCGCTGAACCGGGCCACCCGCACCAGCACCCTGAACCTCCAGCCGCGGATCGGCGGCGACATGGCGCTGCTGCGCGGCATGGCGAAGGCGGTCCTGGAGCAGTCCGCGGCCGACGACCGAGCGCTGGACCGGCTGTTCATCGACCGCCACACCACCGGCTTCGAGGCCTACCGCGACATCTGCCTGGCCACGCCCTGGGAGGAGATCGAGCGCCAGAGCGGGCTGGAGCGGGCCGACATCCTCGGGGCGGCCCGGGTCTACCGGGAGGCCGACCGCTCGATCTTCAGCTGGTGCCTGGGTGTGACCCAGCACGAGCACGGCGTGGACACCGTCCGGGAGATCGTCAACCTCCTGCTGCTGCGCGGCAACCTGGGCCGCGAGGGGGCGGGCCCCTCCCCGGTGCGCGGGCACAGCAACGTCCAGGGCAACCGCACCTGCGGCATCGACCACCGGCCCGCCGCCGGGTTCCTGGACCGGCTCGCCGAGGTGTGCGGGATCGAGCCGCCGCGCGAGCACGGGCTGGACACCGTCGGCACGATCGAGGCGATGCGGCGCGGCGACGTCACGGTGTTCGTCGGCATGGGCGGCAACTTCGCGCTCGCCGCGCCGGACACCCCGTACACCCGGCAGGCCCTGGAGACCTGCGAGCTGACCGTCCAGGTGAGCACCAAGCTGAACCGCAGCCACCTGGTGCACGGGCGGGCCGCGCTGATCCTGCCCTGTCTGGGCCGGACCGAGAAGGACCACCAGCGCGCCGGGGTGCAGTCCACCTCGGTCGAGGACTCGATGAGCATGGTGCACCTGTCGGTCGGCATGAAGCGCCCGGCCTCGCCGCACCTGCTCTCCGAGCCCGCGATCGTCGCCGGGATGGCCCGCGCGGCGCTGCCGGACAGCGCCACCCCGTGGGAGTGGTACATCGAGGACTACGACCGCATCCGCGACACCATGGCCCGGGTCCTGGACGGCTTCGAGGACTTCAACCGCCGGGTGCGGCTGCCGCTGGGCTTCCGGATCAAGCAGCCGGCCCGCGAGCTGGTCTTCGACACCCCCTCCGGCAGGGCCGAGTTCTCCGCCGCCCCGCTGCCCGACGTCGTCCCCGGGGCGGGCACCCTGGCGCTGGGCACGATGCGCTCGCACGACCAGTGGAACACCACCATCTACTCGGACGACGACCGCTACCGGGGCGTGAAGAACCTGCGCACCCTGGTGTTCATGAACCGGGACGACATGCGCGAGCGCGGGCTGGCCGAGTTCGACCGGGTGGACGTCACCAGCACCGCCCGGGACGGCAGCACCCGCTCGGTGCACGGCTACCTGGCCGTCCCGTACGACATCCCGCGCGGCTGCGCGGCCGGGTACATGCCGGAGCTGAACGTGCTGTGCGCGATCGGCGACTACAGCACCCAGAGCGACCAGCCGATCATGAAGCACCTGAAGGTGACGGTCGAGAAGTCCTGAAGCGGAGGACCGGGACGAGCGCCTCGGAGCGACCGGAACGCCCGGAGCACCCGGAGCACCCGGAGCACCCGGAGCACCCGCCAAAGGTAAAGGTTTAACCAAGTGCGCAAGTATCACCTCCGGACGGGACTAAGCTCTGACGAGTTGGGGTGAACCGGCGGTCGCGTTGCGCGGGCCGGTGAACTCCTTGCCGCGTCGATGACACGCACCACGGGGTGCGCCGGCCGGGAGGAGGCGAGAGACATGGATTGCAGTAGTCCGGGCCACAGTTGCCCCTACCCCCGCTTGCCCTCGTACACCTCCGGCATGCGGTAACAACCTTCCCTGCACCACGTCCTGACGATCCGTCAGCCACGACGTCCACGCCACGTCCGCACGCGGCTCCGCCGTGCCCGCACACCTCCGTACGGGCCGCGCAGCCGCGCGCCGATGCGCCGTGTCCGCTTGCAGGGAGCGCTGCCGCCTGCCTCCGAACCGCCCCGCCTGTCCGGGGCCCAGGGAGGAAACCACCATGACCACCCACGCCACTCTCAACTCGACGGTCCCCGAGCCGCGTTCGGCCGTCCTGGACGACGCCCACGTCGGCGACATCAAGGGTGCGCTCGGCACCATCCGGCTCGACGACACCACGCCCCGCCACGGCCTGTCGGCGCGGCTGAAGACCCTGCTCGCGATCATCGGGCCCGGCCTGATCGTGATGGTCGGCGACAACGACGCCGGCGCCTTCTCCACCTACGGGCAAGCCGGGCAGAACTACGGCACCCAGCTGCTGTGGACCCTGCTGATGCTGGTCCCGGTGCTCTACGTCAACCAGGAGATGGTGCTGCGGCTCGGCGCCGTCACCGGGGTCGGGCACGCCCGGCTGATCCTGGAGCGCTTCGGCAAGTTCTGGGGCGCGTTCAGCGTGATCGACCTCTTCCTGCTGAACGCGCTGACCCTGGTCACCGAGTTCATCGGGGTCACGCTCGCGGCCGGGTACCTCGGCCTGCCGAAGGCCGCCTCGGTGGTGCTGGCGGCCGGAATCATCATCGCCTCGGCCTTCACCGGCTCGTTCCGGCGCTTCGAGCGGGTCGCCGTGGCGCTCTGCCTGGGCTCGCTGCTGCTGGTGCCGATCTACTTCATGGTGCACCCGAAGACCTCGCAGATGGCGCACGACTTCGTCGTCCCGAGCATGCCGGGCGGGTCCGGTCAGCTCGCGGCCGTGATGCTGGTGATCGTCTCCATCGTCGGCACCACCGTGGCGCCCTGGCAGCTGTTCTTCCAGCAGTCGTACGTCATCGACAAGCGGATCACCCCGCGCTTCATGAAGTACGAGAAGGCCGACCTCTGGATCGGCATCGTGATCGTCATCGTCGGCGCCGCCGCCATGATGGGCCTCACCGCCGCCGCCTTCGCGGGCACCGACGGCTTCGGCCAGTTCTCCGACGCGGCCGCCGTCGCCCGGGGCATCGAGGACAAGGCCGGGCACCTGGCCGGCGTGCTGTTCGCGATAGCCCTGCTGGACGCCTCGATCATCGGCGCCTTCGCGGTGTCGCTGTCCACCGCGTACGCGATCGGCGACGTCTTCGGCATCAAGCACTCGCTGCACCGCGGGGTGAAGGGCGCCAAGGGCTTCTACGGGATCTACGCGGGCCTGGTGGTCGCGGCGGCGGCGATCACGCTGCTCTCCACCGACTACACCCAGGGCCTGATGACCCAGTTCGTCCAGGTGCTGGCCGGGGTGCTGCTGCCCTCCGCGACCGTCTTCCTGCTGCTGCTCTGCAACGACCGCGCCGTACTGGGGCCCTGGACGAACGGGCCGAGGACCAACGCCTTCACCTCGGCGGTGGTCGGCGTCCTGGTGATGCTCTCGCTGATCCTCACCGCCGCCGTGGTCTGGCCGGACATCAGCTCCGACGCGATCCTGTGGATCATGGCCGGCTGCGGCGTCGCCGGTGTGCTCGTCGCCGGGTACTTCTTCACCTTCGGGCGCCGCGGCACCAAGGAGGACCCGGTCGACCGCACCGGCCGGGAGAACTGGCGGATGCCCCCGCTGGAGACCCTCGACAAGCCGGTGCTGTCCACCGCCCGCAAGGTCGGCATGGGCGCCCTGCGCGCCTACCTGCTGATCGCGATGGCGATGGTCGTCGTCAAGATCGTCCAGACCGCGCTGAACCACTGAGCCGACCGGCTCCGCGCACGCCCTGCCCGTTGTCCCGTCACGGAGGTGACCTGCCATGACCATCGTCGCCGTCTTCCGGCCCACCCGTCCGTCCACCGACCGGGGCCGACTGCGCTCCACCCTCGCCGCCGTCGGCCGACGCCTGGCGGCGAGCCCCCTCGACAACAGCGTCCTCCGGGCCGCCCCGGCTC
>NZ_JBHUAL010000080.1:0-36522 GCF_042789775.1 Kitasatospora sp. NPDC056800
GGGGTGCCTGTTTAAAAAAAAATCCCCCTACAACCCCCCCCGGGCGGGCGGGGGGGGGGGCTCCCCCCGCGGGGGCTCCCGGGCCCGCAACCCCGGGGCCGCCTAGGAGTTGTCGCGGGCCAGGCGGAGCAGCTCGGCCAGATCCATGTCGTCGATCAGCTCGTCGCCGACCGCCTCGGCGGTGCCGGTCGCCCCGGCACCGCCGCCCGCGGCCGGGCCGACGCCCGGCAGCTCGGGGTCCAGCGCGGTGCGCAGCTGCTTGGCGAGGGCGGCGGGGGTCGGGTAGTCGAAGATCAGCGTGCTGCTCAGGCGCAGACCGGTGGCGTCGGTGAGCAGCTTGCGCAGCTCGACCGCGGTCAGGGAGTCGAAGCCCTGCTCCAGGAAGCCGCACTCGGGGTCGAGGCCGCTGTGCGGGGCCTCGCCGAGCACCCCGGCGACGCACTCCTCGACCAGCTCCAGCAGCAGCTCGTCGCGCTCCGGCTCGGTGAGTCCGGCGAGCCGCTCCCGCAGCCCGGCGGACCGGTCCGGCCGCTCACCGGTGCCCGGCGCGTCGGCGTCCTGCGCGTCGGCCGACCGCGGCGCGGGGGCGTCCGTCCTGGCGGCGCGCCGCCAGGCGGCGAGCAGCGGCAGCGCGGCCCGCAGTTCGGACGGGAGGTCCCCGCCGTCGCCCTCCAGCCGCAGGACGGCGGCCAGCGAGGCCTCGTCCTGCTGCTCGACGGCCGCCCAGAAGGAGGCGTCCAGCGGGTCGGCCGTCCCGGCCGCGGCCTTCGGCTGGACGACGTCCAGCCAGTACCGCCCGCGCTGGAAGGCGTAGGTCGGCAGGTCGACCCTGTGGCCGTCCGCGTGGAACGCCGTCCAGTCCACCGGCACGCCGCGCAGGTGCAGCGCGGCCAGCGCGGACGCCAGGGCGAACTCCTCGGAGCGGTCCCGGCGTTGCGCGGCGACCAGGGCCGCCCGGCCGCCGGCCGCCGTGCCGTCCAGGAACTCCTGGCCCATGGCGGTGAGCACGCCGTCGGGGCCGAGCTCCAGGAAGGTGGTGACGCCCTCCGCCAGCAGCGTCTCCACGGCGTCGTGGAAGCGGACGGTGTGGCGGGCGTGGCGGATCCAGTAGTCGGGGTCGGTGAGCTGGTCGGTGGTGGCGGGTCGGCCGGTGAGGGTGGAGACGATCGGGATGGCGGGGGCGTGGTAGGTGAGTTGGGCGAGGGTGTCGCGGAACTCGTCGAGCATCGGCTCCATGAGCGGGGAGTGGAAGGCGTGGCTGACGCGCAGTTCGCGGGCCTTGTCGAACTGTGCGGCGACGGCCCGGACTTCGGCGGCGTCGCCGGCGATCACGACGGAGCGGGGGCCGTTGACGGCGGCGATCGAGACCCGCTCGGTGAGCAGGGGCAGGACCTCCTCCTCGCCGGCCCGGAGCGCCACCATGGCGCCGCCGGAGGGGAGGTGCTCCATCAGACGGGCGCGGGCGGTGATGAGACGGGCGGCGTCCGGGAGGGACAGCACCCCGGCCACGTGGAAGGCCGCGACCTCGCCGATCGAGTGGCCGGCCAGGAAGTGCGGCCGGACGCCCCAGGATTCGACCAGGCGGTACAGCGCCACCTCGACGGCGAACAGGGCGGGCTGGGTCCAGCCCGTACGGTCCAGGAGTTCGCCGCCCTCGGCGATCACCTCGCGCAGTGGCCGCTCCAGGTGGCGGTCCAGCTCGGCGCAGACCTCGTCGAACGCCGCCGCGAACGCCGGGAACGCCGCGTACAACTCGCTTCCCATGCCGGTGCGTTGGGCACCCTGGCCGGTGAACAGGAAGGCCGTCCGGCCGGAGGCCGCCACCGCCCTCAGCACCCCGGGCGCCTGCGGCGTCCCGGCGGCCAGGGCCCGCAGCCCGGCCAGCAGGCCGTCCCGGTCCGCGGCGACCACGGCACCCCGGTGCGGGAACTGCGAGCGCGTGGTGGCCAGGGAGAGCCCGAGGTCGGCCGGGTGCAGCTCCGGCCGCCCCTCGACCAGCTCCAGCAGTCGCCCGGCCTGGCCGCGCAGCGCCTCCTCGGACCGGCCGGAGAGCACCAACGGCCGTACGGCCGGGCCCTCGTGGCTCCGCTCGGGGGCCGTCGGCGCCGGGTCGCCCTGCTCCAGGACGAGGTGGGCGTTGGTGCCGCTGATGCCGAAGGAGGAGACGCCGGCCCGGCGCGGGCGGCCGGTCTCCGGCCAGTCCCGCGTCGCGGTGGCCAGCTCGACCGCTCCGGCCGTCCAGTCCACGTGCGGCGAGGGCTCGTCGACGTGCAGGGTGCCCGGCAGGACGCCGTTGCGCATCGCGAGCACCGTCTTGATCACCCCGGCGACGCCCGCCGCGGCCTGGGTGTGGCCGAGGTTGGACTTCACCGAGCCGAGCAGCAGCGGCAGTTCGCGGTCCTGGCCGTAGGTGGCCAGCAGTGCCTGGGCCTCGATCGGGTCGCCCAGCTTGGTGCCCGTGCCGTGCGCCTCCACCACGTCGACCTCGCCCGCGGCGAGACCGGCGGCGGCCAGCGCCTGGCGGATCACCCGCTCCTGCGCGGTGCCGTTCGGGGCGGTGAGCCCGTTGGAGGCGCCGTCCTGGTTGACGGCGCTGCCGCGCAGCACCGCCAGCACGGGGTGCCCGTTGCGGCGGGCGTCCGACAGCCGCTCGACCAGCAGCATGCCGATGCCCTCGGAGAACCCGGTGCCGTCGGCGCCGGCCGCGAAGGCCTTGCAGCGGCCGTCCTCGGCGAGGCCGCGCTGGCGGGCGAACTCGATCAGCAGCTTCGGAGTGGACATCACGGTCACGCCGCCGGCCAGCGCCAGGTCGCACTCGCCGCGCCGCAGGGCGGCCGCCGCGAAGTGCAGCGCCACCAGCGAGGAGGAGCAGGCGGTGTCCACGGTGACGGCCGGGCCCTCCAGGCCCAGCGCGTACGCCACCCGGCCGGTGGCCACGCTGGCCGCGCTGCCGTTGCCGAGGTAGCCGTCGACCTCCTCGGGCACGTCCTGAACCCAGGTCGCGTAGTCGTGGTAGACCATGCCGGCGTACACGCCGGTCCGGCTGCCGCGCAGGCCGAGCGGGTCGATCCCGGCCCGCTCGAAGGCCTCCCAGGAGGTCTCCAGCAGCAGGCGCTGCTGGGGGTCCATCGCCAGCGCCTCACGGCGGTTGATCCCGAAGAACGCCGGGTCGAACCCGGCCACGTCGGTCAGGAAGCCGCCGGTCCGGGTGTAGGTGCGGCCCGGGGTGCCCGGCTCGGGGTGGTAGATGCCCTCCAGGTCCCAGCCGCGGTCGGCCGGGAACTCCGAGAGCACCGAACCGCCCTCGGCGAGCACCTCCCACAGCGCCTCCGGGGTGGCGATCCCCCCGGGGAAGCGGCAGCTCATCGCGACGATCGCGATCGGCTCGTCGGGGTCGGCCGTGACCGCCACCGCGGCCGGGGCCGGGGCGGAGTCGTCCGCGTCCGCGCCGAGCAGCTCCTCGACCAGGTGCGCGGCGAGCGCGCGCGGCGTCGGGTGGTTGAACACCAGGGTCGCCGGAAGGCGCAGCCCGGTCGCGGAGTTGAGCCGGTTGCGCAGCTCCACCGCGGTCAGCGAGTCGAAGCCCAGCTCCTTGAGCGCCTTCTCCTCCTCCACGGCGTCGCCCGAGTCGTGCCCGAGCACCGCGGCGACGTGGCCGCGGACCAGGTCCAGCACGGTCCGCCGGCGGTCCTCGCCGGAGAGCCCGGCCAGGCGCCCGGCCAGACCGCCCGCCGGAGCGGCGTCCGGGGCACCGGCCGTGCGGCGGCCCGGGCCACCGGAGGCCAGGCCGCGCAGCAGCGCGGGGACGGTGGCCGCCCGGCCGCGCAGATGGGCCCGGTCCAGCTGGATCGGCACCAGCACCGCCTCGCCCGAGGCCACGGCCGCGTCGAACAGGGCCAGTCCGGTCTCGGCGCTCATCGGCACCGCGCCGCCCCGCACGATCCGCTCCAGGTCGGCGTCGACGAGGCGCCCGGCCATGCCGGACCGCTCCTGCCACAGGCCCCAGGCCATCGAGACGGCCGGCCGGCCCTGGGCGCGGCGGCGCTGCGCCAGCGCGTCCAGGAAGCAGTTGGCGGCGGCGTAGTTGGCCTGCCCGGGGTTGCCGAGCACACCGGCCGCGGCCGAGAAGAGGACGAACCCGCCGACGTCGCCCGCCAGTTCGTGCAGGTTGAGCGCGCCGGTGACCTTGGGTGCGAGCACTCGGTCGAACTGCTCGGGGGAGAGGGAGAGGACGGTTCCGTCGTCCACCACGCCCGCGGTGTGCACCACGGCGGTGAGCGGGCGCTCGGCGGGGACGGCGGCGAGCAGCTCGGCGAGCTGCCGGCGGTCGGCGACGTCGCAGGCGGCCAGGGTGACCTCGGCGCCCGCCGCGCGCAGCTCGGCGAGGAGTTCGGCGGCGCCCTCGGCCGCCGGGCCGCGCCGGCTGGTCAGCAGCAGGTGCCGGGCGCCGTGGGCGGCGACCAGGTGGCGGGCGGTCAGCTCGCCCAGGCCGCCGATCGCGCCGGTGACCAGGACGGTCCCGGAGACGTCCAGCGGGGCCTGCGCACCAGCACCCGGCTTCCCGGCGGCGGTCGGCGCCTTGGCCAGGCGCGGGGCGAGCAGGGCGCCCCGCCGGACGGCCAGCTGCGGCTCGGTGTCCACCGGCAGTGCGGCCAGCGGCAGTTCACCGCCGTCGTGGTCGACCAGGACCAGCCGGTCCGGGTTCTCCGACTGCGCGGAGCGGACCAGGCCCCACACGGCGGCCAGGACCGGATCGGGCGCACCCTCCCCGGTGGTGACCGCGCCGCGGGTCAGCACGGCCAGCCGGGCCTCGGCGAACCGCGGGTCCACCAGCCACTCCTGGACGAGTCGCAGCACCCGTACGGTCGTCGCGCCGACCGCGGCGGCCAGCTCGTCCGTCGCCTCGGACTCCTGGTACGGGGCGAGTTCCACCGCGACCACGTCGGGCACGGCCGCGCCGGCGTCCACCGCCGAGCCCAGCTCGGCCAGGGCGGCCAGGCAGTCCGTGCCGTCGGCGCCGTTCGTGCCGTCCGTGCGGTCGGCGCTGTCGGCGCTGTCGGTGCTGTCGGTGCCGAGGAGCGTCCAGGAGCGGGCGGCCGGGTCGCCGGCCGGCACCGGCAGCCACTCGATCCGCAGCAGCGACTCGCGCACGGCCCGGTCGGCGGTGCGCAGCCGCTCGGCGGAGACGGGCCGCAGCAGCAGCGAGTCCACCGAGGCGACGGGCGCGCCGCCGAGGTCCGCGACGGTCAGCGACAGGGTCTCCGGAGCCGTCCGGGCCAGCCGGACGCGCAGCGCGGTCGCGCCGCTCGCGTGCAGCCGGATCCCGCCCCAGGAGAAGGCGAGCCTGCCCTGCTCGGCGTCCGGCACCAGGCCCATCGCGTGCAGGGCGGCGTCCAGCAGCGCCGGGTGCAGCCCGTAGCGGGCGGCCGCGGCCTGCTCGGTGGAGGGCAGGGCGACCTCGGCGTAGACCTGGTCGCCGTGCTGCCAGGCGGCTCGCAGGCCCTGGAAGGCCGGGCCGTAGTCCACCCCGGCGTCGGCGAGCCGCTGGTAGGCGTCGGTGACGTCCAGCGGGGTCGCGCCGGCCGGCGGCCAGGCGGTGAGGTCCGCGGCGGACTCGTCGGCTGCCGTGTCGGCCGCCGCGTCGGTGGTCGCGTCGGTGGCCGCGGAGAGCGTGCCCGAGGCGTGCCGGGTCCACGGCTCGTCCTCGGCGGCGTCGGCCGGGCGGGAGTCGATCCGCAGCGGACGGAGGCCGTCCTGCTCCGCGCCGACCAGGACCTGGAGCCGGACCCCGCCGCGCTCGGGCAGGACCAGCGGGGCTTCCAGGGTGAGTTCGTCGAGGCGGCCGTAGCCGACCTCGTCGCCGGCCCGGACGGCCAGCTCCAGGAACGCCGTTCCGGGTAGCAGGGTCGCGCCCATCACGGTGTGGTCGGCCAGCCACGGCGTGCTGTGCCGGGAGAGCAGCCCGGTCAGCAGGTGGCCGTGGCCGTCCGCGAGCGGGACGGCCGCGCCGAGCAGGGGGTGCTCGGGGGCGGTGAGGCCCGCCGTGGTGACGGCGGCCGCACCGGCCACGGTGTCCAGCCAGTAGCGGTTGCGCTGGAAGGGGTAGGTGGGGAGGTCGGTGCGGTGGCCGGCGGTGAGGAGCGGGGTGAAGTCGGCGGGGGCGCCCTGGACGTGGGCTTCGGCGAGGGAGGTGAGGAAGCGGCGGGTGCCGCCGTGGTCGCGGCGCAGGGTGCCGAGGGTGTGGGCGGTGGTGTGGTGGAGGGTGTCCTGGATGGCGCCGGTGAGGACGGGGTGGGGGCTGACCTCGATGAAGAGGTCGTGGCCCTGGTCGGCCAACTGCTGGGTGGCGTCGGCGAGTCGGACGGTCTGGCGGAGGTTGCGGTACCAGTAGGCGGCGTCCATCGTCGTGGTGTCCAGCCAGCGGCTGTCGACGGTGGACCAGAACGGGATGTCGGCGCCGCGCGGGGTGACGGGGGCGAGCAGGTCGAGCAACTCGGCTTGCAGGGCCTCGACATGGGCCGAGTGCGAGGCGTAGTCCACGGTGACCCGGCGGGCGCGGATGCCGTCCGCCGTGAAGCGCTCGACGAGTTCGTCGAGGGCGTCGGCGTCCCCGGCGACGACCGCCGAGGAGGGGCCGTTGACGGCGGCGACGGAGATCCGGTCGTGCCAGGGGGTGAGGTCGATGTCCTCGGCCGGGAGGGCGACGGAGACCATGCCGCCGTTTCCGGCGATGGCGGTGATGGCCTGGGAGCGCAGGGCGACGACCCGGGCACCCTCCTGGAGGGAGAGCGCGCCGGCGACGGTGGCGGCGGCGATCTCGCCCTGGGAGTGGCCGATGACGGCGTCGGGGTGGATTCCGTGCGCCTGCCAGAGGGCGGCGAGGGAGACCATGACGGCCCAGAGGGCGGGCTGGACGACGTCCACCCGGTCGTAGCCGGGTGCGCCCTCGGCGCCGCGCAGGACGTCGAGGAGGTTCCAGTCGGTGAACTCGGCGAGGGCGTCGGCGCATTCGGTGATGCGCTCGGCGAACACCGGCTCGGTGTCGAGGAGTTCGACGGCCATGCCGGCCCACTGCGAGCCCTGCCCGGGGAACACGAACACCGTGCGTCCGGTGGTGGAGACGGTGCCCTCGACCACGGCGGCGCTCTCGGTGCCCTCGGCGAGTGCCCGGAGGCCTTCGGTCAGCTCGGTACGGTCCGAACCCAGCACCACCGCACGGTGGTTGAACAGCGAGCGGGTCGTCGCCAGCGAGTGGGCGAGGTCGAGCGGGGCGGCCTCGGACTCCTGGAGCAGCGCGGCCTGGGCGCGCAGGGCGTCCGCCGACTTCGCGGACAGCAGCAGCGGCAGCACGCCGTGCGCCGTCGGTTCGCCCGCCGGGGCCTCCGGGGAGGGCTGTTCGAGGATGACGTGGGCGTTGGTGCCGCTGACGCCGAAGGAGGAGACGCCGGCCCGGCGCGGGCGGCCGGTCTCCGGCCACTCCCGCTCCTCGGTGAGCAGCTCCACCGCGCCCGCCGACCAGTCGACGTGCGGGGTGGGCTCGTCCACGTGCAGGGTGCGGGGTAGCACCCCGTGCCGCATCGCCAGCACCATCTTGATGATGCCCGCCGCGCCCGCCGCGCTCTGGGTGTGGCCGAGGTTGGACTTCACCGAGCCGAGCTGGAGCGGCAGTTCGCGGTCCTGGCCGTAGGTGGCGAGGAGCGCGTTGGCCTCGATCGGGTCGCCGAGCCGGGTGCCGGTGCCGTGCGCCTCGACGGCGTCCACGTCGGCGGCGGTGAGGCCGGCGGTGGCCAGGGCCTGGCGTATGACGCGTTCCTGGGCGGGGCCGTTGGGGGCGGTGAGCCCGTTGGAGGCGCCGTCCTGGTTGATCGCGGTGGCCCGGACGACCGCCAGCACCGGGTGCCCGTTGCGGCGGGCGTCCGACAGTCGCTCGACCAGCAGCACGCCCACGCCCTCGGCCATGCCGAAGCCGTCGGCGGCCGCCGCGAAGGCCTTACAGCGCCCGTCCTCGGCGAGGCCGCGCTGGCGGCTGAACGCCACCAGGCCCTCGGGGGTGGCCATCACGGCGGCACCGGCCGCGAGCGCCATCGAGCACTCGCCGGCGCGCAGCGCCTGGACGGCGAGGTGGAGCGCCACCAGGGAGGAGGAGCAGGCGGTGTCGATGGTCACGGCCGGCCCTTCCAGGCCGAGCGCGTAGGAGATCCGGCCGGAGACCACGCTGGCCGCGTTGCCGGTGACCAGGTAGCCCTCGTTGCCGGGCGGGGCGGCGGCCAGCAGGGTGCCGTAGTCCTGGCCGTGGGTGCCGACGAACACGCCGACCTGCCCGCCCCGGACGGACACCGGGTCGACGCCGGCCCGCTCGAAGGCCTCCCAGGAGGTCTCCAGCAGCAGCCGCTGCTGCGGGTCCATGGCGTGCGCCTCGCGCGGGCTGATCCCGAAGAACGCCGCGTCGAACTCGGCCACGTCGTACAGGAATCCGCCCTCGCGGGTGTACGAGGTGCCGACCCGGTCGGGGTCGGGGTCGTAGAGCCCGTCGAGGTCCCAGCCGCGGTCGGTCGGCAGGGCGCCGACCGCGTCGCGCCCGGCGAGGACCAGCTCCCACAGGTCCTCCGGGGTGCGCACGCCGCCCGGGAAGCGGCAGCCCATGCCGACGATCGCGATCGGGTCGTCGTCCCGGGCCGCCGCGGTGGTGGCCGCGGCCGGTGCGGCGGCCGGGAGCCGGTCGCCGAGCACCTGCTCGCGCAGGTGGCCGGCCAGGGCCTTCGGGGTCGGGTAGTTGAAGATCAGCGTGGCGGGCAGGCGCAGGCCCGTCGAGCCGTGCAGGCGGTTGCGGAGCTCGACCGCGGTGAGCGAGTCGAAGCCCAGCTCCTTGAAGGTCCGTTCGGGGTCCACGGCCGTGCCGGCCGGGTACCCGAGCACCGTTCCGGCGGTGGCGCGGACGAGGTCCAGCAGCTCCCGGTCGCACTCGGGCCCGGTCAGCCCGGCCAGCCGCTGGGCGAGGGCCGAGCCGCCGGCCCGGTCGGTCGGCCGCCGACGGCCCGAGCGGGTGCGGACCAGGCCGCGCAGCAGCGGGTGGACGGCGTCGGACTGGGCGCGCACGGCGGCCAGGTCGAGCCGGATCGGCATCAGCGCCGGTTCACCGGCCGCGCGGGCGGCGTCCAGCAGGGCGAGGCCCTCCTCGGCGGAGAGCGCCGCGGTGCCGACGCCGGCCATCCGGCGCAGGTCGGTGCCGGTGAGCCGGCCGCCCATGCCGTTGCGCTCCGCCCACAGGCCCCAGGCCAGCGAGACGGCCGGCCGGCCCTCGGCTCGCAGGTGCCGGGCGTAGGCGTCGAGGAAGGCGTTGGCGGCGGCGTAGTTGGCCTGCCCGCCGGCGCCGAATACGGCGGCGGCGGAGGAGTACAGCACGAAGGCGGCCAGGTCCGCGTCGCGGGTGAGTTCGGCCAGGTTGAGCGCGCCGGAGAGCTTGGGCGCGAGCACCCGGTCGAACTGCCCGTCGGTGAGCGTCTCGATCACGCCGTCGTCGACGATGCCGGCGGTGTGCACCACGGCGGTGAGCGGGTGCTCGGCGGGGATGCCGGCCAGCAGCTCGGCGAGGGCGGAGCGGTCGGCGACGTCGCAGGCGGCCAGGGTGACCTCGGCGCCCGCCGCGCGCAGCTCGGCGAGGAGTTCGGCGGCGCCCTCGGCGGCCTCGCCGCGGCGGCTGGTCAGCAGCAGGTGCCGGACGCCGTGGGCGGCGACCAGGTGGCGGGCGGCGAGCACGCCGAGGCCGCCGGTGGCCCCGGTGACCAGGGCCGTCCCGTTCGGGTCGAGCGCCGGGGCGCCCTGCTCGGCGGGCCGGACCCGGGTGAGCCGCGCGGCCCGTACCGAGCCGTCGTGCAGCAGCAGTTGCGGCTCGTCGCCGGCCAGGGCGGCGGGCAGCGCGCGGTAGGAGGCGTCCTGCGCGTCCAGGTCGACCAGGACGATCCGGTCCGGGTGCTCGGACTGCGCCGAGCGGACCAGGCCCCAGAGCGGGGCGGTCACCAGGTCCGGCAGGCCGTCGCCCGGGCCGTCCCCGGCCACCGCGCCCCGGGTGAGCACGACCAGGCGGCTCTCGGCGAAGCGCTCCTCGGCGAGCCACTGCTGGAGCAGGCCCAGCAGCGCGTGGGTGGCCGCCCGCACGGCGGGGACCAACTCCGGTGCGGCGCCCGGTGCGAGGGGCAGCAGGACGGTGTCGGGGGCGGCGCCGTCGGCGGCGGCGAGGGCGGCCAGGTCGGGGTACGCGTCCACCGTGCTGCCCGCCGCGGTGAGCCCGGCGGCCAGGCCGAGGGCGTCCTCGCCGACCAGGGCGTAGCGGCCGGTGACCGGGGCGGCCCCGGGCAGGTCCGTCCAGTCGACGCGGAACAGCGAGTCGCCGTCGGGCCCGGCGTGGACCGCGCGCAGCTGGTCGGCCGAGACCGGCCGGACGGCCAGGCCGTCCACCGAGACCACCGGCACGCCGTGCTCGTCCGAGGCCTCCAGGGCGACCGAGTCCAGACCGGCCGGGGAGAGCCGGACCCGCAGGGCGGTCGCGCCGGCGGCGTGCAGCGAGACCCCGCTCCAGGCGAACGCCAGGTGGCCCTCGGCGGACTCCTCGCGGTGCCGGACGGCGCCGAGGTCCATGGCGTGCAGGGCGGCGTCCAGCAGCGCGGGGTGCAGCCCGTAGCGGGCCGACCGGTCGGCGACCTCCTCGCTCAGCACGACCTCGCTGAACACCTCCTCGCCGCGCCGCCAGGCCGCGCGGACACCCTGGAACGCCGGTCCGTACCCGGCGGGCAGCCGCTCGTACAGGTCCTCGACCGGCAGCGGTTCGGCGCCGGCCGGCGGCCACTGGGTGAGGTCCGCGGGGGCGGCGGGAGCGGCGGGGGAGAGGGTGCCCGCGGCGTGCCGGGTCCACGGCCGGGAGGCCGCGGCGTCCTGCGGCCGCGAGTGCAGGCCGACCGGCCGGGCGCCGGTGGCGTCGGCCTCGCCGACCACCACCTGGACCTGGACGGCGCCCTGCTCGGGCAGCACCAGCGGGGCTTCCAGGGTGAGTTCGTCGAGGCGGCCGCAGCCGACCTCGTCACCGGCCCGGACGGCCAGGTCCACCATGGCGGTCCCGGGCAGCAGGGTGGTGCCCATCACGGTGTGGTCGGCCAGCCACGGGTGGGTGGTGCGCGAGATCAGGCCGGTCAGCAGGTGGCCGTGGCCGTCGGCGAGCGGGACGGCCGCGCCGAGCATCGGGTGGTCGGCCGCGGCCAGACCGACGGCGGTCACGTCCGACGCGCCGGGGGCCGCCTCCAGCCAGTAGCGGTTGCGCTGGAAGGGGTAGGTGGGGAGGTCGGTGCGGTGGCCGTCGGTGAGGAGCGGGGTGAAGTCGGCGGGGGCGCCGTGGACGTGGGCTTCGGCGAGGGAGGTGAGGAAGCGGCGGGTGCCGCCGTGGTCGCGGCGCAGGGTGCCGAGGGTGTGGGCGGTGGTGTGGTGGAGGGTGTCCTGGATGGCGCCGGTGAGGACGGGGTGGGGGCTGACCTCGATGAAGAGGTCGTGGCCCTGGTCGGCCAACTGCTGGGTGGCGTCGGCGAGTCGGACGGTCTGGCGGAGGTTGCGGTACCAGTAGGCGGCGTCCATCGTCGTGGTGTCCAGCCAGCGGCTGTCGACGGTGGACCAGAACGGGATGTCGGCGCCGCGCGGGGCGACGGGGGCGAGCAGGTCGAGCAACTCGGCGTGCAGGGCCTCGACATGGGCCGAGTGCGAGGCGTAGTCCACGGTGACCCGGCGGGCCTGGGTGCCGTCGTCGGCGCACCGCCGCAGCAGCTCGTCCAGGGCGTCGGCGTCCCCGGCGACGACGGCGGAGGAGGGGCCGTTGACGGCCGCGACGGAGACGCGGTCGGCCCACGGCGCGATGGTGGCGAGCGCGTCCTCGGCGGACTGGGAGAGCGACACCATGCCGCCGTTTCCGGCGATGGCGGTGATGGCCTGGGAGCGCAGGGCGACGACGCGGGCGCCGTCCTGGAGGGTGAGGGCGCCGGCGACGGTGGCGGCGGCGATCTCGCCCTGGGAGTGGCCGATGACGGCGTCGGGCTGGACGCCGTGCGCCTGCCAGAGCGCGGCGAGGGAGACCATGACGGCCCAGAGGGCGGGCTGGACGACGTCCACCCGGTCGTAGCCGGGGGCACCATCGGCGCCGCGCAGGACGTCGATCAGGTTCCAGTCGGTGAACTCGGCCAGGGCGTCGGCGCATTCGGCGATCCGCGCGGCGAACACCGGCTCGCTGTCGAGGAGTTCGACGGCCATCCCGACCCACTGCGAGCCCTGCCCGGGGAACACGAAGACGGTCCCGCCGGTGGCGTCCGCCGTACCGGTCAGCACGGTGGCGCTCTCGGTGCCCTCGGAGAGCGCCCGGAGGCCTTCGGTCAGCTCGGTGCGGTCCGAACCGAGCACCACCGCACGGTGGTTGAACAGCGAGCGGGTCGTCGCCAGCGAGTGGGCGAGGTCGATCGGGGCGGCCTCGGACTCCTGGAGCAGCGCGGCCTGGGCGCGCAGGGCGTCCGCCGACTTCGCGGACAGCAGCAGCGGCAGCACGCCGTGCGCGGCGGGCTCGCCGGTGGGGCCTTCCTCCACGACGGGCTGTTCGATGATGACATGGGCGTTGGTGCCGCTGACGCCGAAGGAGGAGACGCCGGCCCGGCGCGGACGGCCGGTCTCCGGCCACTCCCGGTCCTCGGTCAGCAGCTCGACCGCTCCGGCCGTCCAGTCCACGTGCGGCGTCGGCGCGTCCACGTGCAGGGTGCGCGGCAGCACCCCGTGCCGCATCGCCAGCACCATCTTGATGATGCCGCCGACCCCGGCGGCCGCCTGGGCGTGCCCGATGTTCGACTTCAACGAGCCGAGCAGCAGCGGAAGTTCACGGTCCTGGCCGTAGGTGGCGAGGAGCGCGTTGGCCTCGATCGGGTCGCCCAGCTTCGTGCCCGTGCCGTGCGCCTCCACCGCGTCGACCTCGGCCGGGGCCAGGCCCGCGGCGGCCAGCGCCTCGCGGATCACCCGCTCCTGCGCCGGGCCGCTCGGGGCGGTCAGCCCGTTGGACGCGCCGTCCTGGTTCACCGCCGTGCTGCGGACCAGGGCCAGCACCGGGTGCCCGTTGCGCCGGGCGTCCGAGAGCCGCTCGATCAGCAGCACGCCCGCACCCTCGGCCCAGCCGGTGCCGTCGGCGGAGGCGGCGAAGGACTTGCAGCGCCCGTCCTCGGCGAGGCCGCGCTGGCGGCTGAACTCGACGAACACCTCGGGCGTCGCCATCAGCGCCACGCCGCCCGCCAGGGCCAGGTCGCACTCCCCGCGCCGCAGGGCCGCGACCGCCAGGTGCAGGGCCACCAGGGAGGAGGAGCAGGCGGTGTCCACGGTGATCGCCGGGCCCTCGAAGCCGAAGGTGTACGACACCCGGCCGGAGGCGACGCTGCCCGCGGTGCCGGTGCCGAGGTACCCCTCCACCTCCTCGGGCACCCGGGGCAGCCGGCTGGCGTAGTCGTGGAACATCACGCCGGTGAACACGCCGGTCCGGCTGCCGCGCAGGGCCTCCGGGTCGATCCCGGCCCGTTCCATGGCCTCCCAGGAGGTCTCCAGCAGCAGCCGCTGCTGCGGGTCCATGGCGAGGGCCTCGCGCGGGCTGATGCCGAAGAAGTCGGGGTCGAAGTCGGCGCTGTCGTAGAGGAATCCGCCCTCCCGGACCGAGGAGCTGCCGGCCGAGCCGGGGGCGCCGCCGAACAGGGCGTCGGTGTCCCAGCCGCGGTCCGTCGGGAACTCCGAGACGGCGTCCCGGCCCTCGGCGACCAGCTGCCACAGGGCCTCGGGGGTGATCGCCCCGCCCGGGTAGCGGCAGCTCATCGCGACGATCGCGATCGGGTCCTCGTCCGCCGCCACCGCCGGACGGGCGGGGGCGGCCGGGGCCGGTGCCTCGTCGAGGAGTCCGGCGAGCAGGAAGCCGGCCAGCCGGGCCGGGGTGGGGTGGTCGAAGACCACGGTCGCCGGGAGGCGCAGGCCGAGCGCGGTCCGCAGCCGGTTGCGCAGCCGGACGGCCGAGGCGGAGTCCACCCCGAGGTCCTTGAAGGCCCGCTCGGGCGCGATCGTCCGCGGCAGGCCCCGGCCGAGCACCCCGGCCGCCTCGGCCCGCACCAGGCCGAGCAGCGTCTGCCGGGCCTCCGCCCGGGGCAGCGCGCGCAGCCGGGCGGCGAACACGGTGTCCGCCGCGCCGTCGGCGGCGGCCGGGTCGCGGAAGAGGACGCCGGTGGTGTCCCGGGTGGCGACCACGGGGGTGTCGGCGCCGCCCAGCGCGGAGTCCAGCAGCGCACCCAGCTCGGCGTCGGACACGGCGCCCGGGTCGGTGGTGTCCCAGGCCAGCGACACGGCGTGCCGGCCGGTGGCGCGGCGGTGCTGGGCCAGCGCGTCCAGGAACGCGGCGCAGCCGCCGTGGTCGCCGTCGTCCGCGCCCCGCAGGGCACCGGTGGAGGAGACCAGCAGGAAGGCCGTCAGGTCGAGCCCGGCGGTGAGCTCGTGCAGGGCCACCGCGCCGTCGACGCCGGTCCGCACCCAGCGGTCGGCCTGCCCGCCGGCGGCCAGCCCGGGGGAGCCGGCCGCGTGCACCACCGCGGTGAGCGGGTGCTCGGCCGGGACGCCCGCGAGCAGCTCGGCGACGGACGCGCGGTCGGCGGCGTCGCAGGCGGCCAGGGTGACCTCCGCGCCGGACTCGCTCAACTCCACGGCCAGCGCGGCCGAGTCGGGGGTGGTGGAGGCCAGCACCAGGTGCCGGACGCCGTGCTCGGCGACCAGCCGCCGGGCGATCGCGGCCGCGGCCGTCCCGCCGGCGCCGGTGACCAGCACGGTGCCGTCGAGGCGGCGGCCGGACGCGGCGGCGGTGACCGGCACCAGGCGGGGCGCCCGCAGCACCCCGCCGCGGACGGCGAACTGCGGCTCGCCGGTGGCCAGACCGGCCGGCAGGGCGGCCGCGGAGGCGGCCTCGCCGTCCAGGTCGGCCACGGTGAAGCGGCCGGGGTGCGCGGTCTGCGCGGCGCGCAGCAGCCCCCAGAGCGGAGCCTGCGCCAGCCCCGGGACCTCCTCGCCCGGGTGCACGGCCAGCGCGCCCCGGGTCAGCACCACCAGGCGGGTCTCCCGCAGCCGGTCGTCGGCGAGCCAGCGGGTCAGCAGTTCGGCGGCCTCGCGGGCGGTCCGCCGGGCCGCGTCCGCGACCGGCTCCGCGCTGGCGGCGGGCCAGGGCAGGTAGACGACCTCGGGCGCACCGGCCGCGGTGAGCTCCGCCAGGTCGGCGTAGCGGTCGACCGCCAGGCCGTCCAGGCCGTCAAGTCCGTCCAGTTCGTTCAGCCGGGCGGCTCCGTCCGACGGGCTCCCCAGCAGCGCGGCGCGCACCGGCTCCACGGGCCCGGCGGGCAGCGGCACCCAGTCCATCCGGTACAGCGACTCCTGCCGGACACCCCGGGCGCCGAGCAGGGTGCCGGGCTGGTCGAACAGCCGGTGCCGGGTGACCTTGCCCGAGGCGGTGCGCGGCACGGCGGCGATCGCCCGGACCTCCTGCGGCACCTTGAACCAGGACAGCTGCTCGGCGCAGGCGGCGAAGACCAGCTCGGCGTCGACGCCCTCCGGCGCGGCGACCACGAACGCGACCGGCACCTCGCCGAGCACCTCGTCCGGCCGGCCCGCCACGGCGACGTCCAGCACACCGGGCACCGTGCGGACGACGTCCTCGATCTCGCCCGGGTGGATGTTCTCCCCGCCCCGGATGATCAGCTCCTTGCGCCGCCCGCTGATCGTCAGCTGGCCGCCGGCCGCCCGGACCGCCAGGTCGCCGGTCCGGTACCAACCGTCCCGCAGCGCCTCGGCGGTGGCCTCCGGCCGGTTGTGGTAGCCCTGCATCAGGCTCGGCCCGCGCACCCACACCTCGCCCTCCGTCCCGGGGTCGGTGTCGATCCCGGTCTCCGGGTCGACCACCCGCACCTCCAGGCCGGGGACCGGCAGGCCGCACGAACCGGAGACCCGCTCGGCGCCCGGCGCCTCGGTCGCGATCGCGCCGCAGGTCTCGGTGGAGCCGTAGCTGTTGAGCAGCGGGATGCCGAACGCGTCCTCGAAGTCCCGGGCCAGCGAGGCCGAGGTGACCGCGCCGGTCGACAGGCAGACCCGCAGCCGCGGCATGTCCAGCCGGCCGGCGTCGGCCTCCCGCAGCAGGTGGTGGTAGAGGGCGGGCACCCCGGCGAGGAAGGTGTACGCGTCGCCGCGCAGCTCGGCCAGCACCTCGTCCGCGGAGAAGCCCGGCATGATGTGCGCGGTCGCGCCGGTCGCGGTGACGCCGACCACGCAGACGATGTGCGCCAGGCTGTGGAACAGCGGCAGCGGCCAGAGCACCAGGTCGTCGCGGGAGAGCCCGAGCAGCGGCGCGTAGCAGGACGCCACCGACCACAGGCAGCTGCGCTGGGTCGACAGCACGCCCTTGGGGGCGCCGGTGGAGCCCGAGGTGTAGAGCATGAAGGCGGTCTCGTCCAGGCCGAGGTCGTCGCGCGGCGGCACGGGGGGCTCGACGGTGGCCAGCGCCTCGAACGACGGCAGGTCCCGCGCCGCCTGCGCCCCCTGCGGCCCCTGCGGCGCCTGCGCCGTCGGACCGGAGACGACCACCAGCAGCCCGGGCCGGTCGGCCCGAAGCCGCAGCACCTGGTCCAGGTGCCGGGTGTCGGTGACGACCACGGCGGCGCCGCTGTCGTCCAGGATGTGGGCCAGCTCCTCGTCGCTGGAGTGCGGGTTGACCGGGACGGCGACACCGGCGGCCCGGACGGCGGCCAGGTAGGCCTCCACCACCTCGACACCGGCGTCCAGGTGGATCGCCACCCGCCCGCCGCGGCCCAGGCCCAGGGCCGCCAGGTGGCCGGCCAGCCGTCCGGTCCGGAGCTCCAGCTCGGCGTAGCCCACGGACCGGCGGCCGTCCCGGAAGGCCGGCTTGTCGCGCAGCGACGCGGCCTGGGAGCGCAGCAGTTCGGGCAGCGGCCTGATCAGCTCGGTACGCGGCATGTCAACGGCTCCTTGGGCACGCGGAAACAGCACGGGAGGCTGGGGACTCCCGGAGAACAGAGAGGGGTGACGCATCATTCGGTATCCCGTGGCAGTCTCGTCCAGCCGTCCGCGGGGGCCGCACCCCTACGGTTCCCCTACGGGCCCTTGTCCCGGCCGGCTCCGCCGCGGGAGAAGGGGGGTGGTGGTGAGGGGTTGTCCGGCCGTCCGGCCTGCACCAGGCTCGGAGTGGGGAGGACCCGCCGGCGGGGCGAGGACCCCGTCCAGAAGGGACCACCGGAACACCATGACGCTCACCGACGGCGCGGCCGACAGCTGGATCCGCCGCTTCCACCCGGCCCCGGACGCCCGCGTCCGCCTGGTCTGCCTGCCCCACGCGGGAGGGTCGGCGAGCTACTGGTACCCGATGTCCGCCGCCACGGCGGCCGGGATCGAGGTCCTCGCGGTCCAGTACCCGGGGCGGCAGGACCGGCGCCACGAACCCTGCGTCGAGACCGTCGAGGCGCTGGCCGAGCAGGTCACCGAGGCGCTGCTGCCCCACCGCGACCTGCCGCTCGCCCTGTTCGGCCACAGCATGGGCGCGGTCGTCGGCTTCGAGGTCGCCCGGCGCCTGGAGGACCTCGGCACCCCGCCGGTCGCCCTGTTCGCCTCCGGCCGCCGCGCACCCTCCCGGCACCGGGACGAGGACGTCCACCTCCGCGGCGTCGACGGCATCGTCGCGGAACTCCGCAAGCTGGACGGCACCGACCCGCGGGCCCTGCAGGACCCGGAGCTGCTGCGGATGATCCTCCCCGCGGTCCGCGCCGACTACAAGGCCGTCGAGACCTACCGCTACCGGCCGGGACCGCCGCTCTCCTGCCCGGTCGACGCCCTGGTCGGCGACAGCGACGAGAAGGCGACCGTCGACGAGGCCGGGTCCTGGCGCGACCACACCACCGGCGGCTCCGCCCTGCACGTCTTCCCCGGCGGCCACTTCTACCTGGCCCACCACCAGGGCGAGATCGTCCGCATCGTCACCGACCGCCTGCTGCCGCCGGTCTCCTGAACCCGGCGGGCCGCGGCGCGGCCGGTACGCCGCCGCGCCGGTACGTCGCCCTGAGGGCGCCGGGGTTGCGGAGCCGGCGCCTCCGCGAGCGGTCCGGGGCCCTTCCCCCGCGCGTCCCAGGAGACTCATTCACCCCCTGCGCACCATCTTGGGTGCGTTGTGGCGGCTTTGGCCGAAGTTCGCCTCCGGCAGGTCTACGATCTCCCAACGTCGGACCGAACCAAGGCCGTTGACGATCTTTGGGGGGTGACATGGGCCTGCTCGGCGATGACCTGCCGTTCGCCCGTACCCTGAGCGCGCACGACCATGAGGCGTTTCTCGCACTCGGAGCCCCGAAGACCTACGCTCCCGGGCGGCACCTGGTCTCCGAGGGGGACCGCACCACCCACGTCCTCCTGGTGCTGGCCGGCTGGTCCATGGTCTACGTGGCCACCGACCGCGGGGCCACCCGGCTGGTCCTCGGCCTGCGCGGCCCGGGCGAACTGGTGGGCGAGCTGGCCGCGTTGGACGAGCGGCCGCGCAGCGCGACCGCACAGGCGCTCGGCACGGTCCAGGCGCTCGTGATCCCCGGCGACCGGTTCCGGCGGTTCCTGGCCGAGACCCCCCGGGTCGGCAGTCAGGTGATGTCCCAACTCGCCTCGCGACTCAGGGAGTCCGACCGCGAGCGTTCGGCCTTCGCCTCGCTCACCGTGGTCCAGCGCCTGGCCAGGCGCCTCGTCGAGCTCTCCGCCACCGGCGCCACCGCCCGGACGGCCGACTCCCGTGGCCCCTGCGGCGGTTCGACCGCCGTCGTGCACCTGGCGCAGGACGACCTCGCGGCCACCGTCGGCGCCACCCGCGAAGCGGTGGCCAAGGCCCTGAAGCTGCTCCGCGACCAGAGACTGGTGCGCACCGGCACCCGGATGGTCGAGATCCTCGACCCCGCCCCGCTCCTGCTGCTCGCCCAGGGGCCGTACGGGCCGGGACCGGGGAGCCGTCCGAACACCTGAGACCCGAACGCCTGGGACCGGTGTGGAGGGACTCCGGCCCGCATGTAAAGCATCACAGACAACCCGGCATGCGGCGCCGGATTCTGGCGGCATGTCGAAGACAACCGCGGGGGTGACCGTGCTCGACCACGCAGTCGACGCCGTGTACAAGCTGGTGGTCAGCGTGGACGTCCGGAGGTCCGGCGCCTACGACGACGCCAGCAAGACCCGGATGCGCCGGCGGCTGTACGCCGTGATCGACCAGGCGTTCACCGAGGCCGCAGTGCCGGTCGGCGCCGTCCACCGGGAGGACCGGGGCGACGGCATCCTGGCGGCCCTCGGCCCCGGCATCGCGCCGGCCCGGATCCTCGGTGTCTGGGTCACCGAGGTGCATGAGCAACTACGTCAGCTGAACGCGGAGTTGGCGACGCGGCTGGGGCTGCGCATCGCCCTGCACGTCGGCCCGGTGACGCACGACGCCCAGGGCATCAGCGGCCACGCCGTCGACCTCGCCTGCCGGCTCGCCGACGCGGAGGCGGCCCGCCGGCTGCTCGACCGGGACCGGGCCGACCTGGTCGTGGTCGTCTCCGACTCGCTCTACCGCGAGGTGGTCTGCCACGGCGGCCGTTTCGTCGACCCAGAGGACTACGCCCCGGCCCGGCTGCGCCTCAAGGACGGCGCCACACCGGCCTGGGTCCGGCTGCCCGGCCGGCCCCGGCCGGCACCGCTGCCGGACGACGGGGGGCCGGAGGAGCCCGGCTCCGACGGCCCGCCCGACAACCGGCCCGCCGGCCCGCCGGGCCCCGCACCGGGTGCGGCGCCGGGCGGGGCGGACGACACCCTCGCGGCCCCGCACGCGCCGGGCGGGGTGTACGTGGGGGGTGATGCGTCGAACAACGAAGGCAACGTCTACCACGGGCCGGTGCACATCGGCCGCACCGTCAGGGGGACGTACCGTGCCTAAGCCGCTGAACGTCGTCAAGGCCCCCGAAGTGAGCCTGTGGAAGCCGCCGCTGGGCGACGACCGCCCCGAGGCCGGCTCCGACCCGAACGGCTCCGACGCCGGCCGTCCGCGGACTCCCGCCGACCAGGGCCCCGCCCCCGTCGGCGGGGGAGCGGGCGCGGGGGCGAACGCCGGGCCGGGCGCCGGAGCCGGCGTTCCGCAGCCGGAAGGCCACGTCGGGGACGGCCGCCGTCCGGACCCCGAGGAGCAGGAGCGCGCCGAACGCGAGCAGGCCGCCGGCCGGTTCCGCGAGCGCAGCCGCGACAGTCTGCTCGACGAGGAGGACGACGAGGGCGGGCCCGCCGCCGGCCTGGGGGCGACCTCCCGGGCCCACCGCGAGGCCCGCGGCTCCTACCGGGTGGCCGGCGACCACAACCTGTTCGACCGCACCGTCTTCCACCAGGCCCACATCGGCGACATCCACCTGCGGCTGGACAGTCGGCAGGCGGTCGGCGGGGTCGGCGGACCGGTCCCCGAGGCGGAGCTGCGGCGGGTCCGCCGGATCTACCGGGAGCCGGCGGGCTACGTCGAGCTCCAGCGGACGCTGCGCCGGCAGCGGGTCCTGGTGCTCGCCGGCGCCCCCGGCACCGGGCGGACCTGCACCGCGCTCGCCCTGCTCGACGAGCTGACGCAGCACCGGCCGTCCGCCGAGGGCGCCGCGCAGGACGCCCCGACGGACGGCCCCGCGGCCGGCGCCGTCGCGGAGCCGTCGTCCCGGGTCTCCCGGGTCTCCCCGGAGACCGCCGTACGGCAGCTGGCCGCCACCGTGTCCGACGACGCCCGGCGCGGGCACGGCTACCTGCTCGAACTCCCCTTCGTCCGCGGTGGCGTCGCCGAGCCCCCGGGCGAGTTCGAACTGGACGCCCTCGCCACGGCGCTCTCCGCCTCCGACTCCTTCGCCGTGCTGGTGGTGGCCGCCGGTCCGACGGCGACCCCGCTGCTGTCCGGCCGGTACGGCCTCATCTGCCCGCCGGCCCCCACGGAGGAACTGCTGCGGGCCCGGATCGCCGTCCACCTGGCCGACGGGGCCGCGGCCGCCGCGGAGTCCCCCGAGGACCTGGTCGCGCGGGCCGACGAGCTCGTCGACGACGCCGAACTGCGCTCCGCGGTCGGCCTGGAGGACCTCCGACCCGCCGAGGCCGAGCTGCTCGCGGACCTGACCGCCGCCCACGTGCTCGGCCGGCTGACCCTCGCGGAACTCCTCGCGGGCTGCGCCAGCCTGGCCCCGCAGCAGGCCCAGGAGTGGTTCGCGGGCGCGGACCGCGAGATCGCCGACCCGGCCGATTCCCCCGGCCCGTCCACCCGCCGGGCCTCCGGGCAGTCGGCCGCCGCCGTCCTGCACCCGACCGCCTCCCGGATCGCCCTGGCGGTCCTCAACGGTGCCGCCCACAGTGCGGTGGCCGAGGCCGCCCGCCTGCTGACCTGGGAGCTCGCGGTGGCCCGCGACCCCGGCAACACGCCCGCCCGCCCGCTGTTCTGCGACGACCCGGTCTCCGATCTCGCCTCCCTGCGCGCCGAGCTGACCGACGGCGAGGTGGAGACGGCGGGCATCCGGGCGCCGGCCCGGATCGTCCGCTACCGGGGCTCGGCCCTGTCCGGGGCAGTGCTCGCGGAGGTCTGGGACCGGCACCACCCGGCCCGCGAGCCGGTGGTCCGCTGGATGCGGCTGCTCGCCGACGACCCCCGGCCCGAGATCTGGGTGCGCGCCGCGCTCGCCTCCGGCGAGCTCTGCGCGCGCGACTTCGCCACCGGCTACGAGAAGCTGGTCCGGCCGATGGCGACCGCCCGCGCCGCCCGGCGCCGGGCCTTCGCCGCCACCGTGCTGGACCAGGCGGCCCGGCACGAGAGCCACCGGCCGGCCGTCCACGCCCTCGTCGGCGACTGGAGCAGGTCGCCCTCCGCGCACCTGCGCTGGACCGCCGCGCTGGTGCTCGGCTTCGGCCACGCCTCGCCCGTGGAGGCCGCGCTCGACGGCCTGGCCCGGATCGGCACCCACGAGGACGGTGACAAGGCGCCGATCGCCTCGCACGGCATCGTCCGGCTGCTCGCCGGCCCCGACGACCGGGCCGTGCTGCGCCGCCTCGCCGAATGGACCGCCGACAAGCGGGTGCCCTACCAGGACCTGGGCCTGCTGGCGGTCGTCCGGCTCGCGGTGACCACGGTCGGCGAGGTGTGGGACGGCGAGGCCTGGCCGGACCTGGGCCGGTACCTGGAGTGGCCGCTGCCGCTGGCCCTCGCGGCCACCCGCCCCGACCGCGCCGTCCCGCTGGCCGACCTGCTGTGGACGGCGCTGCGCACACCGCGCTCCTACGAGGCCGCCACCGACTGCCTGGAGTTCTGGCTGCGGACCGCCGTCGACGAGGACGGCCCGGACACCAGGGCCGGCCTGGCCGCACTGCTCCCGGCCCTGGTCGGCACCGACCGCGAACGGCGGCTCCTGGACTGGCTGTTGCGACGCATGATGAGCGACCCGGACGAGCCGCTGCCGACGGCGCGGGCCCGCGAGCTGTGGGACCTCGCCACCGGCGGCCGCCCTGACGGCGACCGGCGCGGCGGACCGGAGCGGCCCTCGGACCGCCGTGAGGACGGGCGGCCGGGCGAGGGCACCAGGGAAACGGAGGAACGACGATGACGGACGATCCACAGGCCGCCGGCCCACCGGCCCTCGCCAAGGCGGGCCGGCCCGAACGGCCGGCCGGACCGCTGCTGAAGGAGTACGGGAGCCCGGCCGAGTGCACCCGCAAGCCGAGCGCCGAGGTCGCCCTGGTGCACTTCTACCGCAACGGCGGCCACAGCGTGGTCACCGCGATGGGCACCGAGCACGTCGACCGCCCGCGCTTCGCCCGGCCGGTGACGATCTGCGAGGTGGCCCGGGGCACCCACCTCTGCCAGCTGTCCCTCCAGATCCCGGCGGTCGGCAGCGCCACCTTCTTCGAGGTGGAGGTGGACGTGCACTGGTCGGTCGTCGACTACCGCAAGGTGGTGGACGGCCAGGTCAGGAACGTCGCGGAGCGCCTGAAGGGGCCGCTGCTGGAGCGCCTGCGCGCGATCTGCTCCGGCTACCCCGTGACCGCCGCCGCCGAGGTCGACCGCGCGGCCAACTCCGCCTGCCGCACCGGGCAGTGGAACGACCTGGGCTACGACCTCGGGCTGCACGCGGACGTCTACGTGCGGGTCGCGGTGGACAGCACGACCATCCGGCACGCCGACGCGGACCGGAACTCCGCCTACGAGGACCGCACGACGGCCCGGGACTACGACCGCGAGGTGGCGGCGGAGCACCACCGCACCGGTTTGCTCCAGATCCGCATGCGCACCTTCCGGGCGATGCTGGACGGCGGTGAGTGGAACCAGATCTGCTTCATGCTCTCGGACAACCCGGACCAGGCGCGCGCCTTCATGGAGCTGCTGCGCCAGGAGTCCCGCGCGGACAAGCACGAGCTGCTGGAGCACACCCTGCGGCTGGTCGAGAAGGGCGTCATCCAGTCGGCCGAACTGGAGGCGCAGGTGCGGGAGTTGCTGGGCACGCCCGCGTATCGCATCGAGGGCTCCTTCGGCCGGCCGCCGATCCGGGAGCCGGCGGCGAGGCCCGAGCTCCCGGGGAGCGGCCACGGCTGCCGGGACGACCGCCGGGACGGCGGTCCGGCGTTCACCCCTATGTGGGTGCAGGCCGAACCCGCCCCCCGGGACCGGATCCCCGCGCCGGCTCCGCCCGCGCGCCGGCCCAGCGAGGCCTTCGACGACTGGGGCCGCACCGGTTCCGACACCGCACCGCAGGACCACGCCGCTTCCGAGGACGACCGCCGCAGGGACCGCCACGACGACCACGACGACGACCGGGACCGCCGCCCGTGGTCCCCCGGTGACAGGAGCTGACCGCTCATGACCGCTACCGGACCCGCCCCAGCACCCGCGCCCGCCCCCGAACCCGCCCCCGCGCCCGCCCCCGAACCCGTCCCCTGCTCGGACGAGGCCCGCTTCGTCGCGGACCGCCTCCTGTGCGTCGTCCGCGAGGACATCGGACGGGCCGACACCAAGTCCTCGATCCTGCTCACCGCCGCCCTCGGCCTGCCCGCCCTGCTCCTGGACCGCAACTGGGCCGACGGCCGGCCCGGGACGCTCGCCGCCGTCCTGCTCGCGCTCGGCGGCGTGTTCTGGGCCGCCGGGGCGGTCGCGCTGGTCCGGGCGATCCTGCCCCGCACCGGAACCCTGCGCGACCACGACGGCGTGACCTTCTTCGGTGACCTGCTCACCTCCGAGGGCCGGCCCGCGCTCACCGAACAGATCGTCGCGGCCGGCCGGGACCCGCTCGACTGGCTGCTCGTCCAAGCCGTCGACGTCAGCACCATCCTGGCCGCCAAGTACCGCCGAATCCGCTGGGGCGTCGCCTGCCTGGCCCCCGGCTCGGTCCTCGCCACCGCCGGAATCCTGCTCACCTGAGCCGCCCGGCCCCGACCGCCCCACCTCGACCGCCAGACCCCGACCGCCTGCCACCGGCCGACGCCTGTCCGTCCGCCGACCGGTGGAACGCACCCCCGATCCAGAGGAGACGACGGTGCCACACCTGCTCTTCGCACGCCCTCCCGGGCGCGGCCCGACCGGCGCACGGGCCCGTGGGCGCCGGCGTGCCACCGGCGGACTCGGGCGGGCCGCCGCCCTCACCGCGGCGTCCCTGCTGACCGTCGGCCTCCTGCCCGGCCCGGCCTCCGCCGAGCCGAGCCCCACGGCGGCCCCCACGACGGCCCCCGCGCCGACGAGTGCACCGCCGGCCGCCGTCGGCCCGGTCGACTACGCGATCGCCGTGGACGAGTCGGGCAGCCTCAAGCCCGCCGAGGTCGACCGCGAGCGGGCCGCCGCCGCGGGGATCGCCCTCGGCGAGGTCCACCCGAAGTCGACCGTCACCGTGCTCGGCTTCGCCAGCGCGGACAACGAGTCCCAGCACCCGGTGGACGAGGTCTGCCCGCCCACCGTCCTGGACGGCGCCGGCCGCGACCGGATCGGCAGGTGCATCAGCGACCTGCGCAGCCGCAGGCCCGACGAGGGACAGGGCACCGACTTCCCGAACGCCGTCCTCCAAGGGGTCAGCCGGCTCGCCGCCGGGGCCGACCCGGCCACGCCCCGGGTCCTGTTCCTCCTCACCGACGGCAGGCTCGACGTCGGCGACAGCCCGGCCTACGGCGACCCGGCCCACCGCGCCGCCGCCGGCGAGGAGGCGCTGACCCGTGCCCTCGCCGCCGCTCAGGCCGCCCGGATCCAGGTCTGGCCGCTCGGCTTCGGCTCGGACATCGACCGGGCCGCCCTGGACCGGATGGCGGCCGCGGGCTTCCAGGGCGGTTGCGTCGACCTGCCCGACGCCCAGCCCCGGGCGACCGTGGTACCGGACGCCACCGCCGTCGCCGACGCGATGCGGACCGCCTTCGCCGCCGCCCACTGCCTGCGCGCCACCGCAGGTGGCACCGGCCACCCGCCGATCGACATCGAGGTGCGGATCTCCCCGCTCACCACCGTGGGCAGCATCGTCGTCGACAAGGGTGACCCCCTCGTCACCGCCACCTACGTCGACCCCGACGGCCGCGAGATCACCGGCACCACCACCGACCCGGTCTCGAAGTTCGAACTCTCGCCCCGCGACCAGACGGTCGAGTCGCTGCGCATCACCGACCCCAAGCCGGGCCAGTGGCGGGTCCACCTGGACGCCCCGGCGGACCACCGGGCGCAGCTGGCCACCGTCAACGTGCTGTGGCGCGGCGCGCTGCGCGGCTCCATCACCATGGCGCCGCCCTCGCCGCGGGCCGGCGAGCGGGCCGTGGTGACACTCAGGCTCCAGACCCGCCAGGGGGTGGAGGTGACGGATCCCCAGGACCTGAAGGACCTGCGGGTCAGCGCCGTCCTGAGCGGCGAGGGGTTCGCGCCCGTGCCGGTCAAGCTGGCCGACGACGGCTCCGCCCCGGACGGCAGGGCCGGCGACGGCGCGTTCAGCGGGACGGTGACCGTACCCGCCGCGGCGACCGGCCGGATCAAGGTCTCCGGCACCCTCGCCGCGTCCGGGCTGACGGCCGACGAGGACCGCTCGCAGGGCACCCTGGTGGCCCCGGCGGTGCCGCTGGTGACCGCAGCCCTCACCCTCGACGACGGCGCCGGGCGGCGGCTCCACCCCGGGGACGAGCTGGCCGGCAGCCTCGCCCTGCACAACGCGGACGGCGCCCCGCACACGCTGCGGCCGGCCCTCCGGGACACCGCCCCGGGCCTGCTGGCCGTGACCCCGGAGGAGATCACCCTGGCGCCCGGCGAGTCCCGCCGGGTGGACGTCGCGGTGACGGCGGCCCGGCCCGGCGCGTTCCACGGACTGCTCGACGGCGGCGACCTGCGGCTCGGCGGCAAGGTCACCGTGGTCGACACCACCGACCGGGACCGGGTCCTGGTCGACAGCCCCCTGTCGCTGACGATCACCCGGCCGCCGACCTTCTGGGAGACCTGGTGGTGGGCGCTGCTGCTGGGCGGCCTGGTGGCGGTGCTGGCCGTCCTGGCCGGGCTGGCCCTGCGCCTGCGGGCGCGGCTGGGCAAGGACCCGGCGGGGCTCAGGCTGCTCCTGTTGGACCCGGAGGGCCGCCAAGTCGCCGACATCGCCGCGGACTCCGGCACCAAGCGCTGGTACGCGTTCGACGTGCACGGCCTCGGCGGCCCCGACCCCCGGCTCGTCCGGCAGCCCGGCGGACCGTACCGGGTGCAGCGCAGCCTGGACGGCGGAGTGGTGCTGGAGCGGCGTGGGCAGGCGAGGGCCCGGATCCAGCCGGACCGGCCGGTGCCGCTCGCGGGCGGGCTCGCCGTGGGGATCCGGGACGAACGGCGCGGCAGGACCCGTCCCGCGGGGCGTCCCACACCACCCGACGCCGGCGCGCAGACCGTCGTCGACGACTACATCTGAGCACCCCCGTCCCCGAGCACCCGTTCCACCACCCCTGACCCGTGCCGGTCGATACCCGAGCCGGCCGCGCCCGCGCGGCCGGATGAAGGCGGAACCCATGAAGATCTTCCAGCCGATGCTGTTCGTCGGCCTGGGCGGTACCGGCGGCCTCGTCGGCGCCGAACTGGAGCGGCGCCTGCGCGCCGAACTGTGCGGCCCCGACGGCACCGCACTCACCCACATCGGCGGCATGGCGCCCCACCAGCTGCCGGACTGCCTGCAGTTCGTCTACGCCGACTTCAGCGAGGCGGACCTGGCCCACCTGCCGCTCGCCACCGCCGATCCGGCGCTGCGTGCCGCGTACAGCCGCACCTCGCGCGCCACCCCCAACCTGCTGCCGAACTACGACAGTTCGCCCGACATCACCAAGATGTTGCGGGCCAGCCTCTCCGACGAGACGGCCTCCTGGCTGCCGCCGCGCGCCAACGAGCCCAGAGTCGTCCCGCTCAAGAACGGCGCCGGGCAGCTGCCGACGGTCGGCCGCGCCGGGTTGTTCGGCACCCTGCGCGACGGGCTGGACCCGGTGCTGGCCCCGCTGACCGACGCCATCGACGTGCTCGCGCGCGCCGGCGGTGTCCTGAGCCAGCTCGGCGGCGGCCAGGTGACCGGCTGCGACGTCTTCGTGGCGTTCTCGGTCGCCGGTGGCACCGGCGCCGGGATCTTCCTGGACTACCTGCACCTGATCAACCACGCCTTCCAGGAGAAGCGCCTCGACGGTGTCAAGATCCACCCGCTGGTGGTGATGCCCTCCGCGTTCCCGGCGGCGCGCGGGGGCGGCCGGGAGGCGGAGCTGAACTCCGCCCGTGCCCTGGTCGACCTGTTCCGGCTGGTGGACGAGCAGAACGCGCCGATCGAGGGGGCCGAACTCGGCGACCTCGACAAGGACCTGACGCTGCGGATCCGCTACCCGCACACCGCGCCGATCCGGCTGCGCAGCGGCATCCTGCCGACCGCCTTCCTGTTCAGCCGCACCGCCGGCATTCGCCAGGACGACCTGCGCCGCTCGATGGTCTCGCTGGTGATGTCGCTGATCGGCACCGAGCTCGGCGACGGCCGGGAGAACGGGCGGTCCCGGGCCGACGACGACTACCAGACCTTCGCCCAGAGCTTCATCAACCGCGGGGTGTCCCGGTCGATCGTGTCCGACGCCGGGATCGGCCGCAAGGGCGTCTCGACCAGCCTGGTCGCCTCGATGACCGCGCCCGTGGACGAGTTGGCGTCCCTGGTCTCGGGCCGCTTCCTGCGCGCCTCGGTCGAGCAGTTGAGCAGCGGCTCCCGCCGCACCCACCGGCCCGCCGAGGAGCTGGTGAAGCAGATGTTCGCGGACTCCGGTCTGGAGGAACTCCTGGAGCGCCGGGCGCTGGAGCTCCAGCCGTTCGCCTCGGAGCCGCGCGGTGGTTCGGCGATCGAGGCCGCGCTGATGGCCCGACAGGGCGACATGCAGCAGGCCCTCGCCGACCTGGCCCGCCGGGTGGCGCAGCGCACCGCGGACATGGCGCAGAACTTCGCGCCCCGGCGGGCGGTGGACAAACTGCTCGCCACCGTCGACCCGTTCACCGTCGAGCGGATCGTCAAGGGGGTGCCGGAGGAGGCCAACGACCTCGCCCGCCTCGGCTTCCTCGGCCTGCTCGACAACCGCACCCGGCGCCCGGCCCTGCCCCCGGGCACCCCGGACCAGCCGCCGCCGGTGCCCCGGATCAGGCGGCGGGCCTACGGGCTCGCCCAGCCGCGCTGGGGGGACGAGGACGTCCAGACCGTGCTGCGCGAGCAGGACGCCTGGTACCGCTGGCGCGGCCGACAGATCTGGCACGACGGCTGGCGGGACCAGCAGCAGCGCTGGGAGCCGGCCGCCCGGGCCCTGGAGCGGGAGGTCACCCGCCTGGTCGAGGCCCTGCACCGGCACTCCGCGCAGGAGCCGAAGGCCTTCGCCGAGCAGTCCCGGGTGCTGTACGAGGACCGGACCGGCGTCTCCTACCTGTTGCCGCCGCAGCGCGACCTGCGGCACTTCTACGACGACCTGGTCGCCAGGCTCGCCACCAGCCAGGGCCTGGCCGACAGCGGGGACCAGGCCGCCCTGCTGCTGCGGCTGGTCGGGGGTGACGAGTGGCGCACGGCGCACGCCGCGAGCCGGCGCGACCCCGACGGCGCGGTCGGCGGGGTCAAGGCGATCGTGGAGGCCGGCGTCAAGCGGCTCTTCGCGGATGGCGGCGAGCAGTTGGAGGAGCGTCCGCTGCTGCCGTCCATGGGGGTCCTGCTGGCCGCGGCGGCGGGCAGCGCCGAGGCCGGCGACCAGGTCAGCAGGGAGGCCCTGGAACAGTTCGGCCGCAAGGTGGCCGGCCTGCTGCCGGCCGGCTTCGTGCCGGAGGGCACCGGGCCGCTCAAGGCGCTGGTGACCTACCCGAAGGTCGGGAACGTCGACGAGGTCGTGGACTACCTGCGCCGGGCGCTGCGGCTGCCCGGGGACGCGCGGGCGGAGTTCCGCGGCGTCGAGACGGAGTCGATCACGGTCGTGCTGTTCCGCAGCGAGATGAGCCTCACCGAGGTGCCCGAGGTCCGCAAGGTGCTGCGCCAGTGGGCCAAGGCGAGGGAGGGGGAGCAGGCCGAGGACGTCCTGCGCTGGCGCCAGCGCCTGGGCCACCGGGACGACTGGCTGGTGTCCACCGAGGCGGACCGCCGGCACGTGCTGCACCGGCTGCTCTGCCTGCTGTGGAACGGCCAGGTGGACGTGCTGGAGGGCTCCGAGGACTCGCCCCGGGTGATCCGGCTGCGGCTGCACCGCGAGCGCGGCACCGACGCGCCGGGTGTGCGGCTGCGCCTCGGCGCGCAGCACGACGGCGTCTCCAGCTGGGCCGAGCTGCTGCGCGCCTACGAGCGCTGGACCGTGCTGGACGACGAGCGGACGGTCTGGGACTACTGCGAGCAGCTGATGGAGGCCCGTCCGGTCGGGCTGACCCGGTCGGTCGGCCGTCCCGACCCTCTGTTCGTCCGGCTGGTCGAGCAGATCGCGCCGCAGCAGCTGCGCCTGCTCGCGTCCCGCCGGGAGTCGGGCGGGGAGCGCGTCGAGGGCTGGTTCCGCCCGCTGTGGGAGTTCTGGGCGGAGACCCTGCCGGAGGCGCTGAAGGCGGAGTTCCCCGACCACCGCGCCGTCGAGCCGAACCTGGGCCGGCTCCTGGAGGCGATCCAGCGCGGCGAGCTGTCGTCGCGTCCGGTCGAGGAGATCGAGGAGGTCGAGGACGACGGGCCCGCGCGGCTTTCGCGCGGCGAGGAGAACGACTGGGGCACCGTCCGTCCCGCCGACGGCGGTGGCCGGCGCGAGACCGGTCCGGACCGGGAGCGGGAGAGCGGGCCCGAACAGGACCGGCACCGGGCTCGGGAGCGGGACGGCAGGTGGGAGCGTGAGCCCGAACGGGTTCGGGCCTCGGAGCAGGACCGCGACCGCGACGATGAGCGCCGGGGTGCCCCCGACCACCGGCACGAGAACGGCGGGCCGTACCGCAAGCCCGCCGAGCCGTACGGCAAGCCGGCCGAGCCGCACCACGGGCCCGCCGAGCCGCCGTCCTGGTACTACGACGACCTCGACGGACAGGCCGTCGGCCGTGAGGGAGGCGAATCGGCATGAGTGAGTCGATCCGTCCTCACACCCCGGTCGTCCACCTCGACCTCCGCACGGCCGAACTCGCCGGCACCGACCCGGCCGACCTGCGGAACGCCGTCACCGCCCGGCTCCCCCGGCCGCGGCCGCACGACCACCGCTTCCTGGTCGTCGACACCCCCGCCGGCCTGGTCGGACACCGCACCAGGTACGAGCAGCTGATGGGGTACCCCGCGCCCGGCCGGGTGCGGGTGCTCTGCCTGCTGGTCGGCGACCTGACCGCCCATCCCCCCGAGGGCCACCCGGCCGAGCGCCGACTGGTCCGTCCCGACACCCTGCGCGGCCCCGAGGCCGGGCTGATCTGGGCCGGCGACCTCCACGCCGGCGACGGCCGGCCCGGGGCCGCCGCGCCCGACGACCCGCACGCGCTGGCCGTCCTGGTCGACCTGCTCGGACTCCCCGAGGTGTTCGACGAGACCCTGGACGTGCTGGGCGCGCTGCCCGAAGGGGTGGCCGCGCCCGGTCTGCGGGTGCTGGAGCACGGCCTGGCCCCGGAGGTCCGGAGCCAGGCGTGGAGCGAGGCGCTGCTGCGGTTCGCCGGCTCCCGCACCGCCGCCCCGGCCGGGGTGGCGGCCCACACCGGCGCCGACCTGCCGCCCGCCCTCTCCACGCTGGCCGTCGGCGCCGCCTCCGGCAGCCCCGGCCGGCGGGAGGAGGGCGGAGACGCCGCCCGGGCCCACGACGCGGCGGCCGAGGCCCTTGCCGACGCGGACGCCGGACTGCTGGCCTTCGGCAGGCCCGCGGGCCTGCTCACCGGCGCGGGCCGCGCCGAGCTGGAGTCGGCGCTCGGCCGCGCCCGGCAGGCACTGGACCGCTACCACGATGTGGTCGGACAGGTCCTGCGCAGCGACGGGGGGACGGCCGGTGCGCAGCCCGCCGCCGAGTCCGCGGCCCGGCTCGCCCGGCTCGGGGTGGCCGTGGCGCCCGCCGCCACCAGCGGCGAGCGGATCGGCGACAGCCTGCGCAGCCTCGCTCTGGGGCTGTTGCGCGACGGGCTGCCGCTGCGCGCGGTGGCGCAGCGCTTCGCCCAGCTCGCCGAACAGGTGCAGCCGTTGTCCAACACGCCGCTGCTCGCCGCCCTCGACGGGCTGCGCGCGGGCGGACCGGACGGCCGGCGCCCGGAGCCCGACCCGCCGGGGGCCGGCGTCCTCGCCCTCACGGCGCTGACCGGCGTCCTCGGCGGGCTGTGGAGCGGGGCGGCCCTGCCGGCCGCGCTGACCGTCCCCGTGCTGGTCCTGGTGGGCGTGCTGCTGGTCGCTCGCCGGTTGCCGGGCGGTTCGGCGCGGGCGGTGTACGCGTCGTGGTTCGGCGCGGCCGCGCTCGTCGGCGCCGCCGGGGGCGTTGCGGGCGCCTGGCTGACCGGTCTGCCGGTCTGGGCGGCCGCGCTCGCCCTGCTGCTCGCCCTCGGCTGCTGGGGCCGGCTGCTGCTGGGGCTGTGGCACGGCTACGCCCAGCGCTGGGGCCGGGAGCGCGGCGTCGTCCCGCTGCGGGGCGAACTCGACGGCCTGGACGCCCTGTTGACCCGCGCGCTGCGCGAGTTCTGGGCCGTCGAGGAGCGGCGCTACTGCGCGGACGCCGCGCTGGCCGTGGTCGGGGTGCTGCGGACGACGGCCGACACCGCGGAGGAGGAGGCGGCGCGCGGCCTCGCCGCCGACCGGCCCGAGGCGGCCGAGGGAGCCGAGAGTTCCGAGGAGGGGGCCGAGCTCTGGCTGTACGAGTCCGGTGAGGAAGGGCCCGAGTTCGACGAGCCGTCGTGGACGGAGGACTACGACTGGAACCTCGAACCGCCGCGGTCCGCAGGGGAGTTCGGCGCCGCGGGCGACGGCGGCTCCGACTTCGGGGCCGACTTCGGGGCCGACGGGTCCGGCGCCGGGGCGGACCCCGGGCCCACCGCGGTCGTGCCGCCCTGGCTGGAGCGCGGCGAGGCCAAGGGCGGCCCCGACCTCGTCACGGTGCTGACCGGCGATCTGACCGATGCCGCCCTGACCGCGCTGGAACCGTACTGGGGCGCGGTCGAGCGCGGCCACGTCGGCGACGCCGCCCAGGAGCGGATCGCCCAGCGGGTCCGGGAGCTCCTCGGCGTGGCCCGCGACCACCTGCGGCACAACGACGTGCTCTCCGCCCCGCCCTTCGCCTCGCCGCACCGCGACCGCGGCGGGCCGGTCGGCCTGCTGGGCATCGACGCCCGACGGGCCGCCGACTCCACCGCCCTCGACCCCGACGGGCACACCGTGGTCCAGCTGAACGCGTCGGAGCAGCTCGACCTGCTCAGCCGCGATCCGTCGGCCGTCGCGCTGATCCGCTTCGGCCCGGAGGCGGCCCGCGACACCGTCGGACCCGACACGCCCTACGGTGACGGGTACTTCGGCGGCGCGCCGGGCCCGCGGGGGGAGCGGGAGGTGCTGACCGCGGCCGGCCGGTACGCGGGCCTGCTGCGGCTGACCGGCCTGAAACCCGGTGTCGTCAGGACCGTCCGGCAGTGGCACGACGAAGCACCGGAGAGCGAGGAGTACGAGTGGTGACCACCCCCGGGCCCGGTCCCCGGTCCGGCGAGCCCGCCCGCGCGAAACACGTCGAGCTGTCCTTCCTGACCCCCGACGGGCGGCGGAACCGGACCTGGGCCCGGTTCGGCCCCGACACCGGCCCGCTCTCCCGCGGCCCGGTCCGGACCCGCAACACGCTGCTGAACAACACCGTCAAGTGCGTCCAGGTCCGGGCCGCCGGGACGGACGCGCCCGGCGGCGCCCAGGCGGCCTTCGCCTCCTGCGCGGCCATCGACGCCGAGACCGCGGTCGCGCTGCGGCTGCACCGCGCGCTCGGAGCCCCCGGCGCGAGCGGGCCGTTCCCGGTCCTGATCGGCTACGAGCTCGACGCGGCCGAGCCGTTCGCGCTCTACCGGCCGCCGCGCGGCCGGACCGTCGAGCGGATGCACGGGCTGCCCGGCGCCCAACTGCGCGTCATCGAACAGGAGTTGGTGGACGCCCTCGCCGTGCTGGCCGAGCTCGGCCTGGTCCACCACGGGATCGCCCCGGAGACGGTCCGCTGGGACGGCCGGCGGATCCAGCTCTGGGGCCTCGACGCGGTGACCCACGCCGGCCGCCCCCGCACACCGCGCGGCGCCGCGCCGTACGCACCGCCGGAGGTACGCGAAGGCGCCGGTCGCAGCGACCCCCGCGACGGCCTGTGGAGCGCCGCCCAGGTGATGTACAGCCTGGTCACCGGCCGGCCCGGCGCCCCGGACCGGCCGCCGCCCGACCTGGCCGACCACCGCTCGCTCGCGCACACCATGGGCTCCTCCTTCGCCCCGCGCGCCGCCGACCGCCCCACCCCGGCCGCCCTGCTCGCCCTGCTCGCCCCCGACCGGGCCCCCGCCGCCGACCGGCTGCCCGCCGACGGGCTCGCCGCGCACCGCGCCGGGTACGACCGGGCGCTGGCGTCGAAGCGTCCGGCCGGCGCGGTGGCGCCCGGCGAAGCGGTCGGCGAGGCCATCGGCCACCCGGCCGGTGCTCCGACCGGCGAGGTGCTCTGCCCGTACTGCCTGGAGCCGATCCGCTACGACCCGACCGCCCTCCACACCCCCGACGCCGTCCAGGAGCTCCGCCCCTACAACCCGCACGCCCAGCCCAACCCGCGACTGCTCGCCGACGAACTGCGCGGCGCCTTCCAGCTCTGCCCGGGCAACGGCACCGTCCGGGAGCACCACATCCCCGTCCCCTACCTGACCAACGGCCGCCCGCTGACGGTGGCCATGATCGGGCAGTCCAACACCGGCAAGAGCCACCTGCTCACCCAGATGGTGGCCGAGATCGCCGACGACCGGCTGAAGCCGTACGGCATCAGCTGGCAGTCCGTCAACCCGCGCCAGCACGCCGGATTCCTGAACAGCCGGGTGGTGCCGCTGCGCGACGGCCGGGTGCTCGCCCACACCGCCGGCCTCGGCCAGGACGAGACCGCCCGGTTCGTCGAGTCCCTGCTGATCACCGACGCGTCCGGACGGACCAGGCCGCTCGCGTTCTTCGACCTCGCCGGCGAGGACCTGCTGCGCACGGACGCCCTGCTGCGGTTCCTGCTGGGCATCGACGCCCTGATCTTCGTCGTCGACCCCACGATCGCCATGCCGCTCGCCCAGCTCGACGAGGTCCGCACGACGCTCGACCAGCACGTCAACCGGGACGGCGACCCGGCCTTCGCCACCGTCCTGGACCGCGTCCCCCGCACCGGCCCCTACCTGACCGTCCCGTCCGCCGTGGTCGTCGCCAAGGCCGACCTGCTGCGGTCCGAACCCCCCGTCGACCGCTGGCTCGGCGAACCGGGCCACACCGCGCTGAGCCGCCGACGGCTCCACGAGGAGAGCCGCGACGTGTACGCACTGCTCGACCGCGATGCCGGAAAGGCCTGGCTGCGCCCCTTCGACACCGCTCTGCACTGCACCCTGCACGTGGCCTCGGCGACCGGAGGCCGGCAGGAGGACAGCCGCTACCCGCGCGGCGTCCGCGCCCAGCGGGTCCTGGAACCCCTGCTCTCGCTGTTCGCGATGCACGGCATCGTCGAACTCCCCGAGGGCCGACCCGTCGACGAGGTGGACCGATGAGTGCTCAGGGCCCCGGCTCCGACCGGGACGCCGTCGACCAGATCGTCTTCCGCTGGCAGGGCAACCAGGGCCGGCGCAGCGCCGGCCTGACCGCCGCCGCCTGGTCCTGCCCCGAGGAGGACGCCGAGGAGCTCGGCCAGGAGCTCGCCCCGTTCCTGCGGGTCGACGGCGCGCCGTGCCCCAGCGTGGTCCGCACCCGGCTGCGGGACGATCGCGCCGCCCTCGTCCAGCGCTGGCCCACGGCCGACCCGGGCGGGCGGCCCAACACGGCCGCCCACGTCCTGGTCGGGCCGACCGGCCTGCTCGGCCCCCGCACCTGCCTGGCCCTGCGCGACTGGACGTGGAGCGGGCAGGAGTTCGCCGAACAGGCCCACGGTGGGCAGCCCCGGCTCGCGATGGCGGACCTGGAGGCGACCGTGGTGCCGGCCTGGGCCGACACCCTGGCCCTCCTGCCGGACGTCCGTGACACGCTCACCGCCGCCACCGCCGCCCTGCTGCGCCACCCGCAGTGCCGCCTCTCGCTGCGCAGTGACGCCCTGCCGGGGTGGCCGGAGCAGAACCGGTCCGGCGTGGTCGTCGCGGGCCTTCTCCAGATCTTCGGGCTGTGGCTGGGCCGTCCCTGGACCTTCGCCACCCACGACATGACGGATCGCCACGATCTGCTGGCCACCTGGGTCTCCGACTGGTCGACCGACGGCGGCCGGCAGCGGGCGCGCTACCGCGTCGACCCGAGGCGGCCCGAGGACGACCGCGCGCACGAGCTCGCGGCCCGCCTGGTCGGCCGCTGCCTGGCCGCGGTCGAGCGCGGGCCCGGCGGCGCCGGCCTGCCGGAACTGAAGGACGGACTGCGGGACGGCGCGAGCCTGCCGGCGGAGGAGCGGCTGCGGAGGCTCGCGCGCGTCCTCGACACGAACCGCCGCCCGGAGTCCCGCGATCCCGGCGAGGGGCCGGGGGACGACGGGGGGTCGGTGTACACGGAGCCCCGGCCGCCGTCCGCCGCACCGTCCTCACCTGAGCCACCCGCCCCTTCGCCCGCGTCCGGACGGTTGCAGGCGGTCCTGCGCAACCCCCGCCCCGACCCGGCCGAAGCCGAGGAACTGGACGGCTGGATCCGCCGGTTGACCGGCCGTGAGGCACTCCTGCTGCTCCGGGAGGAGGACCTCTCCTACCGGGGCCGGACCCGTACGGCCTAGCCACACCCGGCCGCCCCCCCAGATGTCCCACCGGCCCGCACTCCTTGTCCGGGC